>NZ_JAKSYK010000091.1:0-23111 GCF_022829425.1 Methylobacterium sp. J-072
CCGTGCTCTACGGCGGCGGCCTGCGCATCTCGGAGGTGTGCGGCCTGCGCTGGCGGGATCTCGCGGTCCGGGATGAGGCCGGGCAGGCGACGGTGTTCGGCAAGGGCGGCAAGACCCGGGTGGTGCTGTTGTCAGCTGCGACCTGGAAGGTGCTGTCGGCCCTGCGCGGCGAGGCACTGGCCGACGCTCCCGTGTTCCTATCGCGGAAGGGCGGGGCGCTCGACCCTAGCGCGGCTCATCGGGTGGTGAAGGCCGCCGCGGCCAGGGCAGGGCTCCCGGGTGAGGTCTCGGCACACTGGCTGCGGCACGCCCACGCCTCGCACAGCCTGGACCGCGGCGCGCCGATCCATCTCGTGCAGGCTACGCTGGGGCACGCCTCAGTGGCGACGACGGGGCGGTATCTGCACGCGCGGCCGTCTGAGAGTTCGGCGCGATTCCTGGGGGTTTGACGTGCGGCAGGGGCGCTCAGGGGATGGGTCTATGAAGCGGACGAAGGCGAGCAAGGCGTTGGCGAGCACGCCTACCCCAACCGAGGACGTGGCTGCGATCGACGCCATGCGGCGGATGCTGGGGCGCAGGCAGCCGGTGTCCGTGAAGCTCCGGGCGAGCGAAGAGGGCGAGCCCATGAGGCTCGGCGCCCCAACTGCCGACGTGGGCGGCTGGGCGGCACGGGTCAACGATGCCGTAGGCGGCGCGTCGGTCAGCTTCGGACAGACACAGCTCCGGCACATGTCGCGGATTGCCCTGGCGCAGCCCGAAACAGCCGAGAGCGCCACCAACAGTATGTTGTCAGCTGTCGAGGCGGTTCGGCCCGAGAACGAGGTCGAGGGGATGCTGGCGGTGCAGATGGCGACAACGCACCAGGCCGCTATGCAGGCGCTCGGCAAGGCCTGCCAGACCTCGGCCCCCGATGTCGCGGAGACCATGGGCAATCTCGCGAACAAACTGATGCGGACTTACACTCAGCAGGTCGAGGCGTTGGCGAAGCTTCGGCGTGGCGGCGAGCAGACGGTTCGGGTCGAGCACGTCCACGTCTATGAGGGCGGTCAGGCGATCGTGGGCAATGTGACCGGGCCGACTGCCCGGGGGTATCTGGAAAATGGAAGCCAACCCCATGCACTCACTGGCTCGGCAGCCCTCGCAGTTCAGGCTCAGCCCGAGATGCTGTGCGCAGACCCGAGCCGGGATGCAGTGTCTGTCACCGGCCGTGCGAGGCAAGAACCGCTGCCGAATGCACGGCGGGTCGGCGGGAAGCGGCGCGCCCAAGGGTGAGCGGAATGGGGCCTATCGAACCGGGCTGCACACCGCCGAAACAGTAGCGTTTCGAAGGGAATGCCGCAGCGTGATCAGCGCGTCAGCCGATGGGCTGGCGGCGATCTTGGGCCAGATGAGGGGCGAGAGCTGACGTGGCCGAAGATCCTCCGCGGAAGGTCGACCCCGCCTATCCTGCCAAGAGTGATGTCCTGACCTCCGGTCATGAGGCAGCAATCGGCACGCTCGGGGCGGCCGTCGATCTCGCGGGGCCGTTGGCCGGCTCACTCGTCCAAGCTCTGATCCGGAAATACGTGCAGGCGCCTCTGGAAGTGCGCCGCGAGGCTTGGTTCAACACAATTGGCAGCGGCCTACGCGAGATGCAGGATCGCTTCGAAGGCTTCGATCCGGGTCGTCTGGCTGAGAATGAGGAGTTCGTGAGCGCGGTTGCCGAGACTACGCGGGTCGCGATGGCGACGCACCGAGCCGAGAAGCTGGAGGCGCTGCGGAACATCGTGCTCAACGCCGCCGTGGGGGTTGAGGTCGATGACGTGTCCCGCGGGACCTTCATGGCGCTCGTCGAGCGGTTCTCGGCGATCCACCTGCGGGTGTTGCGGGCGTTAGAGAACCCGATGTCGGATCCTGCAATTGCAGCGCGCGGTGAAGCGAACCTTGGGTCGATGATGGATCACGTGCTCCACCACGCATTCAAGGAGTTCTTGCCATACCATGTGCAGACGGTGGTCATCACGGATCTAACCGACGCTCATCTGATCCGGGAATTTAAGCAGGCAGCGATCACGAGGGACCCAGCGACCAGCAACTGCCTCGATCCTCTAGGCGAAGCGTTCCTGCGGTTCATCGCTTCGCCCCTCGGACAGCATGAGGTCTCGGGCGCCCTCGGCTAAAGCTTGTAGGGCGGCAATTGCGGCCTGGTGCTGAACCCGGCTCGCGTCGTCGCGGACCTCCAGGGTGATGGCAGTAGTGAGCGCCATCTGCCGAACGACCTCGATGCCGGCGTTGAAGGCGGCGCGCTCGCGGGCATTCATGGGCGGGCACTCCCACCGGGACGTGGCAACAGGTCGGCCCACGCAGCGCGGATGATGGCGATCCTGGCGTCGGCCCGGTCTGGGTCGGCAGCTACGACCGCATCCGCCAGTGCGTCGAGAGCCGCGAGACCCCCGATGTTGTCGGCCTCGATGCCCTTGCGGCGCAGAGCGCTGCGGAAGGCAGCCGCGGCCGGGGCGCTCGGACCGTGGCGCTCGATGCTCTGCACGAGGGTGATGATGGAGGCGGCTGTGACAGCCTCGATGGGCGTGCCGGGCATCAGCATACCTCCGGGCGGGCGCCGAATTCGGTCTCGGCGAGTTCCACGCCGCGTAGGACGGCGGGGCCGGTGAAGTCAGCGACGGCTCGCCCTTTGTCGTCGTCCGGCAGGGTGGCGACCATCTCCAACCCGATGGCGGATCCCATCACGACGACATGGATCAGCCCCTCAACCGTGTCGGTGCGGCGGGCCAGGGCAACGGTGACCGGGCCGACCTTGCCGTACTCGGCGATCTCTTCGTACCGGGCGACAGGCGTGGGTACCGGGGCTTGTTCGGGGAAGGTGACGACGTTGGGCGTGGCGGCTCCTCAGGCTGCGGGGCGGTTCAGGGCGGCGAGCTCGCCAGCACATGGCGACGATCGAGGGCCGCGAGACGGTTGAGCGCGCGCAAGGCCGGCTCGATCGCGGCGGGCTCGCGCTCGGCCTGGGCGAGAAGGTCGACGAGGTCCTGGCCGCGCGGCCCAGTCGTCAGGTGCGCAACGGCGCGCAGGCAGCACAGGCGAGCCAAGCGCTCGGCCGGGTCCAGGTTGGGGCGGAACGGTCCCCAGGTGTCGGCGGCGGGGATCATCGGTCACCCCCATCCCGCCGGCTTTGGGGGTTTTGAGGGTTATGAGGGTTTGTTTTGGCCGCTACACGCAAACTGTCATGTACGCACGCACGTGCGTGCGCTTGCACGGATGCGGATATGGGTGACCGTATCTCTCTGACAGTTCTTCGCGTTGGGATGAAAAAAACCCCCAAAACCCTCAAAACCCCCACCGGCTCCAGCGCGCGCATCAGAATTCTGACGCAACAGAGGCCGGCCGGCCGGGCGAGGCATAAGCCGGGGTGGCGCTGACGCGGCAGAGCGAGAAACGGTTTCCGTGTTTGCCGTCTTCCCGCATCTCGATCCGGTGGCCGTCGAGCACGCGCCCTTTGATGCGGGAGAACCATCGCCCTAGGCGGCGACTGTTGACGACGCCGCCTTCCCCGGCTTGGCGCAGCAGCAGGTCTCGGAATTCAGGCAGGAGGAACCCCTGCGTGTTGAAATCGAAGTTGCTGGTCGGTGCTTTGGCGCAGGCAGTCTTGGTGATGGCGTTCGTCGTGTAGCCCTCCGAGAGGGTCAGGTGCTCGCGCCAGTGCTCGAACAGCTCGCGGATCGCGGACAGCTCCGGATCCTCTTCACGCGCCGTCTCCATGCTCACGACCGGATCGTCATGGCCGAGCCAGACGAGCGGCGAGCGCACCATGGCCGACCAGTCTTCGTAACTGCCGAGCGAGCCGCAGACGGTCGGCGAGCCCGCGACCTGGTAGGCGCGGATCACGGTGAGCGCGGCGGCGACGTAGGCTCCACGGTTCGCCATCACCCGGTCGAGGGGGTTGAAGCTGAAGTCCCGCAGCTCGGGGCGGTCCATCTCGGCGTCGAGCGAGCAGAGCACCGCGCGCCGGGTCATGTCTCCGGCGAGCACGAGGTTGTTGCCGGTGGCGAAAGTGGTCGAGCGGCACTCCAGCTCGGGCGCCTCCGATTTGCCGAGGATCCGGACCCGGACCAAAGGGCGCTCGGTGAGTTGGCAGAGCATGTCCCCGCCCAGCTCGCCATTGACGTTGTCGATGCTGACCACGGGCACCGCATCGCGCAGGAGCGCGCCCAGGCGCTTCTCGGTCTCCTCCTCGGTCTTGCCGGCCGCGATCACCGGGCAGCGCCGGCCGGTGGCAATGACTGCCGCGAGGTCGACCAGGAAGCTCTTGCCGGTGCCGGGGCTGTGCGCTCGGATCGCGTGGAGCGGCGCCGTCGGCAACACGCCACGGACCAGGGCTGTTAGGATGCCAGACAAGGCGACTGCTCGATCGACCGGACCGACGAACGGGAAGCCGACCAGCAGCGCCTCGATGAAGGCGAGGGCCGCGATCGCCTCGTTCCGGTCGGGCCTCTCCATCAGGTCCGGCATGGTGAAGCCGGGATCGTGTGCGAGGTAGAGCCGTGTCGCGGGATCGTAGCCGGCCGCGGTGAGCAGAGATCCGTCCGGACGCAGCGTCGGCGTGGTGATGATGCCGGCGACCGGCGGAACGCGCCACTGCCCCTCACGGGCGAGCAGCGTCAGGGTCATCTCGGCCGGCGGGTTGACGTCGAGCCATTCCTCGGCGCGCCAGTCGAACTTCTGCACCCGCATGATGCGGGCGACCATGTCGGCGAGGCTGACGGCCACCAGCGGGCTCATCCGAGCCACGGTGGTCATCCGACCCTTGGCGGCCGGTACCTCGTCGATGACGGGCCGCACCAGGGCGCCGGCGCGGGAGTAGATCTGCACGCCGGCCTGCAGCAGCAGCGCCTCCATGCGGTCGACCGCCTCGGGGACCTTGCCGTTGACGAGCCGCACGATCGGCCGACCGTCGTCCTCCTCGCTCGGGGCAGCCTCCGGGTCCGCGCTGGCGCGGCGCTCGGTCCGGTCCTTTTTCGGGGCACCTGACCGGCCTGCGCCTGGGCGCTTCCATCCGTTCTCGGCGGCGTGCCAGAACAGGGTGGCGATGGTGACGCTGCGGCCTTGCGCGAAAGCCGAATACTTTCCCGCGGTGTGGGCGGCATCGTCCTTGGGGGACGTGGCGGACCAGCTTTCCCAGAGGTCGCGCCCGCCCTCGCCGAGCCCGTGATAGAGCGCGTACCCGATGCGGATCCAACCGTCATAGTCGAAGTCGTTCGGGATGCTGCGCAGCGCGTCGGCGACGGTCTCGCGGTCGGGCTTCTCGTGCAGGCCGAAACCACCGGCCTTCCGACCCTTGGTCTCCTGCCTCGCCTGGGTTTGACCTTTCTGCTTGCGCTCGCGCCGTGTGGCCGCACCAGCCTTCCGCAACAACTCCTCGGCCTCGGCCACGAAGTCGTGCAGATCGTCCTCGGTTATCTCGGGTAGGTCGGCGAAGGGAACCGTGAGCGGTGAGGCGTCCGGCCAGCGGTAGGGCGCGGCCGTCTCGGGGTGGATACCGAAGCTCACGAAGTGCTGGCCGCTCAGCAGCACCTCGACCTTGGTATCCTTCTCCTTCGGGTCGTCGGTGAAGAACAGGGCCGGGGTCTGGATCTTTTTGGCGGGGATCACGAGCCGATAGCCAAGCAGTAGCTTTGGCTCGCGTCCGATCCGGACCAGGGGCGTCGGTCCGAGCATGTCACTGGCCCGTGCGGCGATTGCCGCGGCCAGTTCCGGCACCCGCACATCGATATCGACGCCTGCTAGTCGGCCGCACAGCAGGCCGGTGTTGGTGCTGTCCGGGTAGCGGACGCCCCATTGCCGGATGTCATCCGGCGACGCATCGAGGCATTTGCGTTCCCACGCCGGCATGACCGGGCGCTTGCCGGCCGATGCGATATTCATGCTTGGGCTGGAGACCGGCACCGGGTGGTAGCCGTTCTCTCGCAGGGCGAGGCGCAAGTCGGTCTCAGACGGGAAAGCGTGCGCCGTCATTCTGCCGGCCCTCCTTCACGGTGCGAGGATGAGGCGCGGCGGCGGTGCTCCGCGGCGATGCGATAGCCCTCTTCAAGGGCGACCACGTCGAGGGCGACACACAAGACAGCGTTGGACGCGTCCTGCAGCGCCTGAGCGATCTCGTAGAGGTCATCGAGGTTGGTTTCGGCCAGGGCTACGGCCCTCGGGATGCCTGTGATCGTGCCGATGATGCTGCGGGCGATGCTCATGCCGCCTCCCCGCGCTTCACGGTTTCGGGGCGGGCGAACGCCGAACACCAGTCGTTGCCCAGCACGTCGGGCCACAGGGCGTCGCCGGTTTTCTTGTTCCGGCGCGGGGGCTTGGCTCGGCAGTCGCCGCGGGGCTGCTCGCCGATCGCGCCGATGATCCCGCGGCCACCGTAGACGTAGGCGGTGCTGGTCTGGGCGAAGTGCGCGCACCAAGCGCAGGCCTTGGCCTTGCGGGGAGGGGTGATGAGGCGGCCCATCAAGCGACCCCCTCGTTCTGCCCGCGTGCTGCGAAGGCGCGGCACCAGTGATCGGCGGCGACCACCGGCCACGTGGCGTTGTCGCCAGCGATCGCGTCGGGGTTGATGGTCGGCGGCGCGGCGCGGCACTGGCCGGTCGGCTTGCGGCCGATGACCACGAACCCGCGCGGGCCGTCCTGCCCCACGGCGATGCTGTCCCACTCATTCCAGGCCGTGCAGTTCGCGCAGGCGAGCGCCCCGACGGGCGGGCAGAGGATGCGAGGATGCGTCATCGGCTGCCCCCGTCCGGCTGGGTGGGGCGCAGCGCCTGGGCAGTCGAGGCCGCCGAAGCCAGCGCCTTGGCCGCACAATTCAGGCTGTAGGCGGCGCCGCGTGCGTCCCGGATCAGGGCGAACTCGACCGCGTTCCGGGCGTAGCTCTCGGCCAGGCTGGCGGCCTCAGCGACCGCGTCGAACGTGAGGCATGTCGTGGGGGAGATGGCGGGCACCGTCATATCCGGCGCTCCGCAACAGCGTAGGCGTGACCGGCGATGACGCTGGCGAGAGCTTCGCTGCGAACGCGGTCAAGCACTGCGCGGGTGCGCAGATCCTCGACGGGCGGCAACTCAGGGATCGGTGTGGGGACGAACTGGCGACGCGGCTGTGCGACGGGTCGGTGCGTGGTCTTCCTGGGCATAGGGCACTCCTGCGTGAGGGGTGCCGACCGAAAAATCTGGACGCCGTAGGTCGGGATCTCTATATCAAGCGTTGCTCAGACGCTGATTGTGATCCCGCCGCCGTGCCTCGTTTCCCGAGCCGGCGGCGTTTTCATGCGGCGATAGGTTCGATCCCGACTAAGGGACCCGCGACTCGCGCGGTGAGGTACAGGGACCGGCCAACTCGGACGGCCTCCAGCTTCTTTTCCCGGATCTGCCGGTAGATCGCCGCCTCGCTGTCCCCGTAGCAGGGCGCAAAGTCCGGCACCTTTACGTTCAGCCCGTTCTTAAGACGCTCCAGCACCTGCTGAGGGGTGAGCGGTGCCGCGCGCATCCGGCGCTTGCGCGCAGTCTGCACTTCGCTCTCGAAATCGGCCCGCTGGGCTTCGGCGGGGGCTTGGGATCCATCCGACATGCGGCCTCCGTACCTGAGATAGCGACAAAAGCTGCGCTCATCTGAGGAACACACTACCGAAGCCGGGCGCGAAATCAAGTTACCTCGTTCCTAGCGGGTTACGCGCATGTTGACCGGTCACGGGCTTGCATGGCATCGTGCGCCACGGTTGCCCCAAACGAACTCGGTAAACGGAGACACAGATATGCCTCGTGCCATGCCCGACGGACCTGGCAAGCGGTATACGCTTAGCTCTCGTCTGACTTTTGAAGCGCACACAGCACTAAAAGAGGCGGCTAGCCGCTCCGGCCGGTCAGTATCTCAAGAAGCTGAATTCAGGCTTGAGCGCAGCTTATCTGAAGACAGCGAAGGCCGAAGCCAAACTAAAGAAAATCTTGTCGCAAAAGCGTTGATTGGCGACGACGACACGGAAGAAATGATCCGTTGCGTGACTGCAGCAATCGGCGCTGCAATGGCGTACACGAATAAACATTGGCGTGACGATATCTACACGCGGGCAGCAGTTCAGGCTGCTATGGTTGCGGTTCGTTCAAAGCACTTTTCTATTCGCCCACTCAATCTTGACCCTGAGAGCATTAGCACGGAACGGCTTGAGCGCGCCGTAAGTACGGGCGCTTTGCTCGGTAAGGTACTGGTAGCGGATCAGCTTGATCCCGACGTGGCATCTTGGATTGAAGGCATGGGCAAGGAGGCGCAATCGCAAGCCGATCAGGACGCCGACGTTGCAGCATTCGCCAAACTTACACCGTCGCGTCAGAATGCCGCAGTTAAATCTTTGATGGGCGTTGGCGCAGAATAACACCGTCAACTCTTAAGAGACTGGCACAGAACTAAGCCGCGATCTTTGTATTACACCCGGTCCTCTAGAGCGTTACTCTCGCGCCTGTCGTGAGAGGACGCCATGCGCACCGGAACACTGACCCGCACCCGCATATTCCGCGCCGACCCGGCGCTCGATGCTGCGCTTGAGGCTGGCGCCGCCCGTGAGGGTGTGAAGGTTTCGGTCTTCCTGCGCGAGGCGCTGCGGAATGCGCTGGCCTCACCGCCCCAGGGCACTGGCACTCAGCGCTCCATGCAGGTTGCTGCCTGATGGGTGACGTCCACCGCCTCCCGATCCGCAACCTGCCGCCCGCGCTGCCGGATTGCTCGGCTATCCGCGCCTGGGAGCTGCTGCGGTCAGGGGCCCGGGTCACGCACGGCACGCTCGGCAGCCTCGTCGCGATGCTGGATGCCGGCGCGCCGCCCGCGGACGTGTTCGCACAGATTGACCTCCTGAACACGCAACTCGCCGCCTGCGGGTGCGCCGTGACCTTCTTGAAGGCCACGGGCGCCCCGCCGAGCGCCGCTTAGAGGAGCCGGCCATGGGCGGCGGACAGACTTCCACGCAGAATTCGACCCAGGTCGCGACCAAGTCACCCTGGGACCCGGCCATCCCAGGCCTGCAGCAGTCCCTGACGGACGCGCAGACCCTGTATCAGTCCGGCGTGGGATCGCAGATCTATGGCGGCCAGCGGGTTGCTGACTTCTCCCAGAACCAGCAGGCGGGCATCCAGGGCACCGCCGACCAAGCTGCCTCGGATAACGCGGGCGCCCTCGGCACCAGCTAACGAAGCGTGTGTGGGGGCGACCTCGCAGCTGTCAGTGGGTATCGATGTCACGAGATTTCTTACCCACGATGGTGATCACGGCTTCTTGCTGGGTGCAACGAACGAGTTGGGCTCAGTCGGAGCTAGGTTCTTTCATGTAACAGCCCTCCCCCCGATCCAGGCCGGCCGCACTCTTGTCCAGCGCTCCCTGGAAGGTCGCTTCCAAACGAAGCGGACCACAATTTAGCGTAGCACTTCATCACCTCTCAACCATCGAATGAGTTCGCCAGAGACGCTGACTGATCGGTAGTTATTCGGGCGGTATGATCCGAACTTACGGTTGCATACGTCGCAGCGGTTGAGTCGAACATGACCCGCGTTCTTACCTGCATCGCGCAGCAGCACGACCTACGCCTCGTCGCACTCTCGGCCATCATCTGCGCGCTCGGGTGCTTCGCCACCGTCACCTTGATGGCCCGCGCCGACGCGGGAAGCCGTCCGCTTCCGCGAGCCTTGCTACCGGCCGCGATCATCTTCGGCGGCAGCGTCTGGGCCCTGCACTTCGTCGCCATGCTGGCCTTCCAGCCTGGTGCCCACGTCGCATACGACCTCGAACTCACCACCGCCTCGATCGCCGTGGCCATCCTCGGAACCCTGGCCGCGATGGTATTATGGCGGCGCCTGTCAACCACCTCACTCGGGATCGCGCTCGCTGGGACCGTACTTGGGCTGGCAATCACCGGCATGCACTATCTCGGCGTCGGCGCGATGAGGGCCTCCAGCCTCGTGCTGTTTGATCCCGCCTACGTCGCCGCCTCAATCCTGGTCAGCATCGCGTTCTCTACTCTCGCTCTGGCGCGTGCCGACCTGCTGGCGAGCCCCGGCCGTCGTGCCGAGGTCACCGGTTGGCTGGCGCTCGCGATCTGCGGCCTGCATTTTACCGGCATGACCGCCGTCACGGTCGCGCCGATCGCGTTGCAGGCGGACGAGATCTACGTGCTCGGCTCGACCCCGCTGGCGCTTGTGGTCGGCGCCGTCAGCCTCGCTGTGCTGATCGCCGGCCTTGTCGCCCTGGCGCTGCAGCAGCACATTTCGCAACGTGCGCTGCGCGAACTCGCCCGCATGCGCCTGCTCAGCAACCTCGCGCACGAGGTTCTGTTCATCCACCGAGACGGCCAGGTCCTAGAGGTCAACCAGGCCGGAACGCGTCTGTTCGCGATGCCGGCCGAGCAGATCATCGGCAAACCGATTTTGGCCCTGTTTGCGGAGGCCAATGCTCCGGGGCTGCTGCGACGGACGCGCTGCCGCTCCGAGGATTTGCGCCCCGAGGAGTTCGAGATCCGCACCGCTGTCGGCACGCACGTGCCGGTCGAGCTGTCCTGCCGTACCATCGAGTTTGGCGGTAAACCCGCCACCGCCGTCGCTCTGCGCGATCTCACCGACCGCAAGCGCGACGAGGCGCGCATCCGCCACCTCGCCTTACACGACGCCCTGACCGACCTGCCCAACCGCTACTTGCTAGAGCAGCGCCTCGGGCCGGCGCTCGACGCCGCGGCCCTGGACGGCACCGGCGTGGCGGTGATTTACCTCGACCTGGACCGGTTCAAGGCGGTCAACGACATGCACGGTCACGCCGCTGGTGACGCCCTCTTAGTCCAAGCGGCGAAGCGCATGCTCACCGAACTGCGCCCGACCGACACCCTGGCCCGGGTCGGTGGTGACGAGTTCGTGGTGGTGCTCACCGGCACGCGCGCGCCCCAGCGGGTCGCAGAGATCGCAGGTCGCCTGATCGAGGGCTTGCGTGGCCCTTTCCGGATCGACGATCACCGCGTCGAGATCAGCGCTTCGGCCGGCATCGCCCTCTACCCCAGTGATGGCAGCACCGCCGAGACGCTGTTTCGCGCCGCCGACACCGCCCTGTACCGCGTGAAGGACGAAGGTCGGGGTGCCGTGCGCTTCTTTGAGGCGGCGATGGACGTGCAGCTGCAGGCGCGCCGACAGCTCGAACATGAACTCGGCGGCGCGATCGCCCGTGACGAGCTACGACTGTTCTACCAACCGATCGTCAACTCCCGCACCGGCGAGATCGAGACCTTCGAGGCGCTGATCCGCTGGCAGCACCCGGAGCGCGGCTTCGTCTCCCCGGGCGAGTTCATCCCGGTGGCTGAGCAGACTGATTTGATTGGGCAGATCGGGGAGTGGGTAATCGACACCGCCTGCGCGGCGGCGGCGGCTTGGGAGCAGCCATGGCGGGTTTCAGTCAACGTCTCGCCGACCCAGTTCCGGCAATCCGACGTGCCGGCGATCGTCGCGGCTGCGCTGGCACGGCATCGCCTCGATCCGGCACGGCTGGTTATTGAGATCACCGAGAGCGTGTTCATCCAGGATGCGGCGAAGGCCGTGAAGATCCTGACCGACCTGCGCAGGCTGGGCGTGCGCCTGGCGCTGGACGACTTCGGCACCGGGTACTCTTCGCTAAGCTACCTGCAGCAGTTCCGGTTCGACAAGATCAAGGTCGATCAGTCGTTCGTGCGCCGCCTCGGGCAGCACGCGGACACGCTCGCGATCGTGCGGGCGATCGTGAACCTCGGGCACAATCTCGGCCTACAGGTCACGGTCGAAGGCGTCGAGACCGTCGAGCAGCTGGTGATCCTGCGCGAGCTGCGTTGCGAGCAGATGCAGGGTTACCTGTTTGCGCGACCAACGCCGGTGCCGGCGACGTCCGAGCTGGAGTTGGCCCGACTACGGGCGTTGTTCACCGAACCAGCACTGCGGGCCCTGGCGTGAAATAGGCGTGGTGCTTCAGCATAATGAAGTGGAGCCGGTCGATGCCAGCCTTCGTCACGGCACAACGGCGGGAGTCGATTTGAAGCTAACGATGGGCCATGGGCCGGCGCCAGCGGTGTCCAGTCCCCCCGCTGCACCGACCCTCACGCGACTGCCCGGCCGAGGCTTCACGGGCGAGCCCCGGGGAACTGGCCCACAGCGCGCCTGTCGTCACGTGCTTACCCGCCGCACGCCTTGCGGTGTCGCGAACACCTCGGGCACGCTGACGGGAAGAAGCGGTGCTGTAGCAAGCCTGGAAGAGGCTGTCGCGGCTCAGGTCGGCGGGCTACCCCGCCCCGCAGTCACGGCGCACGCTTCCGCTTGCTCGATGAACAACTCGATCTGAGCGAGCCCTTTGCTTGCCGCAACGCTTAGGTCGGCGTTGAGGGCGTCGATGCGGACATCACCACTCGGCGGACGCGCCTGCAGGTCGGCGAGCACTGCAGTCAGCTCGGCTCGCTGCGCACCGAGCTTCACCAGGATTGCCTCGATCCGTGCCGCCGATAAACTGACTGCCCGCCCTTCCGTCAGCAGCTCTGCCGCGATCACATCGAAGCCGGCGAGGGATGACGCCCCCTCACCGCCGAGCGGCAGCGGGATGATTGTTCCGGTCATGCTGCGCTCCGCTCTGACCAGCCTTTTTAGCCGACCGCCCGTGCGGCCTCACGGACCTGGCGTGTCGCTACATCGACCTGCTCGCTCGACCGGGCGATAGCCTCCATGCCACCAGCGATCGTGGTCACGCCGTGGGCGGCCGTGTGCATGCTGCCTGACATCTCCCGGGTCACTGCCGACTGCTCCTCTACGGCCGCGGCGATCGCTGCCGAGACCTCGTCCAGCCTGCCGATCGTGCCCTGGATCGAGCCGATCGCGTCCACCGCCTCCCGCGTGGCCGCCTGCGTCGCGGCAATCTGCCCACGGATCTGGTCGGTCGCCTTAGCCGTCTGCTCGGCCAACGCCTTCACTTCGGATGCGACCACGGCGAAACCCTTGCCTGCCGCACCGGCGCGCGCCGCCTCGATGGTCGCGTTCAAAGCGAGTAGGTTGGTCTGACCGGCGATATTCTGGATCAGCCCGACCACGTCGCCAATCTGCGCCGCCTGCTCGCTCAAGCCTGCTACGATGCTGCCTGTGCGACGGGCCTGCTCAACGGCCTCACCAGCCATTTGCGCGGCGTGGCTGACCTGCTGGCTGATCTCGCCGACGGAGGCCGACAGTTCCTCCGCGCCGGAGGCTACGGACTGGATGTCATTGGAGACCTGTCCAACCGTGCCGGCAGCCTCGGCCGTCTGCCGGGTGACGTCCTCGACTGCTGAGCCGATTGCATCCAGATCCGTGCCGATCGTGCGTTGCGCTTTGGCTCGACGCTGGCGCTCATGGACCTGAGCGGTGATGTCGGTAGCGAACTTTACCACCTTGAGTACCGTGCCGTCCGGATCAGTGATCGGATTGTAGGTCGCCAGCATCCAAGTCTCACGCTCGCCCTTAGCGATCCGCTTGAACTCACCTGCAGCAAACTCGCTCCGGCCAAGCCGGTCCCAGAAACCGCGATAACCCGCACTGACCTGCTCGGCCGCGTCGACGAACAAGCTGTGATGCCGACCCCGGATCTCGTCGAGGCGGTAGCCCATCGCGTCGAGGAAGTTCTGGTTGGCATCGAGGATCGTGCCGGTTGGATCGAACGCGATCACTGCTTGCGAGCGGTTCAGGGCCGCGATCTGCCCGTCCAGGTCGAGCATGCGCAGCTTCTGGGCGGTGATATCGGCCGCGAACTTGACGACCTTAACGACGCGGCCGGCGCGGTCGAGCACTGGGTTGTAGCTCGCCTGGATCCATACAGGGCGGCCTCCCTTGGCGATGCGCTTGAACTCGGCCGATTGGAACACACCCCGCCGGAGGGCGTCCCAGAACGCGCGGTACTCGGCGCTGTCGCGATAGGCCGGCTCGACGAACATCGCGTGATGCTGCCCCCGCATCTCGGGCAGGGTGTAGCCCATGGTAGTCAGGAAGTTGGCGTTGGCGGTGAGGATAGTGCCATCGGGCTGGAACTCGATGACAGCTTGCGACCGATCCAGGGCGTCGAGTTTGGCCGCCTGATCCGCGTGCATCCGCGTTCCACCGAACATGGTCTTTTCCTCCCGAGATCGTTGAGGCTGCTCGACGGCAGATCGGGAGGCCTGCAACCAGCGGAGTTATCCGTTGATGCGTCATCCTGTTCTATCCCAGCTCGCAGCAATACTGCGCAATAATCGTTAATTATATGTTATTCACCGCTGATACAACCGGGAGCCAATCACAGTACAACTGAGAATTAGGATTTATGACTGTAATCACGTGCCTGTGACTAGGTAAAAGGCAACTTAGACGTGCTCAAATATGGCGAGGCCGCGCAGCGCCCCGGTTAACAAATCGTTGCTTACGACGGCGGGTTCGTAGCGTCCGGCAGCGCCAACAGAAGGGCGACCGATCCGGCGGATCACCTCACGTTCGAATGCGACGAAGTTCTCAATGCGCCCATCCGCAGCGCGCAACGGCCGACAATCGACCTCAGCACGGTATTTCGTGGCGTCGCCTCGGTAATTGGTGACGTAGCCGTGGAAGCGCTCGCCGGCCGCAAGGGCGCGGTGGAAGGCGTCGAGGGTCTCCCGTCGGGTCTCTCTGCCCTGCATGAAACGGGGGCTGTGCCCGATGATCTCGTCGAGCTCGCGGTCCACGAGGCGGCCGAAGGCTGCATTGGCGTAGAGGATCGTGGGGCCAGGCGGTTCGATCATCGGATCGGAGACGACGATGCCGACGGTAGCGCCTTGAGCCAGAGCACAGATGAGTTCGAAGGCCGTCATGTTGTGGCGAAGCTATGCGCGCGCTGATCGCGGAGTAGCTGTCCCCAGCGCATGACCGTCGAGTGGATCACGCGCTTGCCAGCACCTGTTCGTCATACCGTCCGGCTGCAGACCGTTACCGCATAGCTCGGTCCGCGCTACCACCCGCGAGAATTCTCGTTCGGCCTGATCGGTCCAGGTCGACCGCTGCCTCTCGGCAGCCTCTCTTTGGTTCCGTGTCCACAACTTGCCTCTGTGGATCTCCCCTATCCGTGGGGTGAACCCTTTTGCACCCTATGCTGCCGAGCAGCGCCGGTGCCGCGGACCGCCCTCCCCGCCGAAGCCACTGCAGCCACTCGCGGTTGATGATCCGGACCACGTTCGACTCATTCTTCCGCCCCTGGTGACGGCGCTCCTGGATGGTCAGCAGTCCGTCGCCCTCAGCGAGACGGATCGCAGCCTGGGCGAGTCGTCGGCAGACACCGGCCCGCGCCGCGATAGCGTCGATGCACAGCCCGCAAGCGCCATGTTGGGCCATCTCGTCCCCGACGATCCGCAGGACCGCGAGCTGCCCGGTGGTGAACCGACTGGCGAGGCCTGGCGGCATCGCTCCGGAGCAGGCCAGCCGACGGCGGCGCTCAATCGCCACGGATCGCTCAGGAGCCCGCTGGGCACGCTTGAGCGGAAACAGCGTCACACGGCCGAGCGGAATGCCCACTGGCGCCACGGCCTCGCGTATCGCAGCTCTGCGGGTATGCAGCGTCTCTGCGAGACCCTGCGCCTCTGAGTCGGTGACGGTTTCGGCAGCGTGGGCCTGCCAGATCTTGCGCGACAGGTCGTCGAGCTGCGCGAGCGTGCGCGCAGCCTCGATCGCCGACCGCATGGTGGCGTGAAACATCGAACCCGGTCCCTCACGGGCCGCGGCTAGGGTCCAGGCAAAGCCTTCCCGTTGACGGAAACAGGTTCCGTCTTGACACCCCGGGGGGTCTCATGGCTTGTGAGGGGAAGCGACTCGCGCCTCACAGCGCCTAGGGTTTTCAGCGGCCTCCCGTTTGGCGACGGGGGGCCGTTGGCTTTTCAGGGTCTCAGATCCGCAGCGATTGCTCTCCTGAATTGCCGGCGCACGACTCGCCGAGGCGTGTCAGACCGGAACACCCCATGTCGTCTGGGCGGCACGGTTAAGTCAACGCTGAAGCCCACGCGTCGCTGGTTGCACCCCAGCAGCACCCCCGGGTAGTTTGACGCCGATGCCGGTCGGCCGCGTGCTGTTTCGCCGGTTCGCCATCTCGCGTGGTCCCTCAGCAAAATGAGGTCGGCATGGATGTGACGCGGATTGTCGTGCTGTGCGGGTGTGGCTTAGCGCTGGGCGGCTGCCTGTCACCAGCTGGGACTACGAGGTCGTATACAGCTCTGCCACCGGTGGCCGTATCGAACGATGCCCTACAGCCGGTCGTCGAGCCCGGGCAGCTCTTGAACCTCGGCCTGGGTAGAACCCGTGCAGGCGTGAACCCGTCTGACGACCTTCTGAAATCCCAACGTGCGAGAGCGGCCTGGCAGGATCAGCGCCCCTCGGAGCTCGCTCTACCACCGTCGATGTCCGCTCAGACTGGCAGCGCTGGTGCAGGAGGGGGCACACTCGGCCTTGCGAGCACGAACAGTGCGGCAGCCCCAACCAAGAGGGACGCTCGGCGTGGCGTCGAAGCGCAGCCCTACAACGCAGAGACCGCGATGGATCGCCTTGAGAGGGACGGCCATCGGGATGCCAAGCCGATCTGCAGCGGCTGTTGAGACCTAGCAACTGCGCCCCAGCTGGATAGGGCATGGCGGCCGAGGCGCACGGTTAAGTCAACGTTGCGGGGGACGGTGCGGCCCCGCACTTGCGCTTCCAGCCATGGGTTCGGCACCCTCCGCTCATGATCAAGTCAGAGCTGATCGCCCGCATCACCGCGCAGAACCCGCACCTCTACGAGCACGAGGTCGAGACGCTGGTGAAGGCGATCTTTAACCGCATCTCCCAGGCGCTAGCCGAGGGGGACCGGGTCGAGCTGCGCGGCTTCGGTATGTTCGAAGCCCTTAAGCGGGAGGCCCGCACCGGGCGCAATCCGCGGATCGGCGAAGTGGTGGCGGTCGACAGCAGGGCGCACGTCCAGTTCAAGCCCGGCAAGGCGATGCACGCTCGGCTCAATCGCGCGGAGATCAATCCGGATTAGGAGGGCGAGCGGCTTCAGCTTGCGTTCTATTAGGCAGTCTCTCTGGCAGTTTGCTGGGCCCTATAGCTCCTGTTCAACACTGGATCCCAGACCGCCAGCCTAATGGTCAAGGTTAATGATCTATTAAGAACCCTTGGGGTTCAGTGGCGGAAACCAAAGGACCCGCCCTATGATGACAGCTGGCTTCCTCGTGGTGGTTGCCGTTGCACTAAGCGCCGCAGCGGCCGGCGCGATCGGCGCACCAGATGCTCGTGGCGTGTGACACCGACCATGTGGCCGTGATCGCGGCTCTGGCGATAGAGAACGCCGAGCTTCAACGCCAACTTGCGTCTGCACAGGATCTGCTCGTCGAGAGCGCTATCGAGGTGGGAGACCTTCGCGCCTGCATCGACGCGCTGCGCTCCGAGCTTGCCGAAGCGCAGGCCACGCGGGATGCGTGGCGGGATGAGGCTGAGCGGCTCGTGGGCTGGGGCGCCCGCACGGTGTAACCGAGATCCATGTGGCCAGTACGTGACAGGCCGACTTTAGTTCTGACCCCGGTACTGAGTGCCCTCGATCCGTCAAGCTTGGACCGGCACAGTGTCGGGGTCGAACATCGATCCTGGTCCCTCCCCATGCTGACCGTCCCCCGCGCCGTGATCATCGAGCATCGTGAGGTCATGGCTGTGCTCGTTACATCCGGGCTGTTCCTGCTCTGTCTGTTACCCTTCGCATGGGTTGTCACCTGACACCGTAGCGACTGGTCGACCTTGGGCTGGGCGGGTATTAGCCCCGGCATGGCCAAGCGCGCACGACAGCTCCCGCAAGACCGAGGCACCATCCTGTTCGACGTCGTCTTTGAGGATGGCAGCCGGGCCTCGAACCGGCGCGTGCCGATGGAGATCCTCGGCGGCCTGGATGGCGATCAGCCGGCTCGCGATCTCATTGAGCAGCAGGAGGCTGAGATCGCCGAGAAGGCTGGTCGAGCGCCGCGAGCGATCCAGAGCCTGACGCGAGCCGCTATGCCGGAGTCGAAGCTGGCGAGGGACTAATTCGTCTCTTGACCGATCGACTTCTGCGGCGTCATCCGCAACTACGCGACGTTCGGCGACAACTAGGCCCGCGGGCTGAGCAATCATTCTCGTCCATCATAGACGCGCTAAGCAACCCGTGCGAAGCGCCTCATCGTAGCAAAGTCGATTGCGTACAACTGAAAACTTAGACTTGCATTTATATAATACCTGTACCATTCACGGAAACGTGAGTGTGCATAGGAACGGATGCTTTGTCGGAAGAAACTCAAGAGAGCAGCCCCAACCTTACCGAGTTGGCCGCCGAGATCGTCTCAGCTTACGTCTCGAACAACCCAGTGCCGCCAGCCGAGCTGCCGGGCCTGATCGGTAGAGTTCATGAGGCAGTCTCCGGTCTAGCCACTGCGGGTGGCTCGGGTGCTACGGCTTCAGACGTCACGGTCGAGAAGCCGAGTGCGGCTCAGATCCGCAAATCAATCCGGGATGATGGTTTGACCAGCTTCATCGACGGCAGAACCTACAAGACGCTGAAGCGTCATCTCACCGGGCACGGCCTGGATCCGCGCGGCTACCGCGAGCGCTACGGGCTCCCGTCCGATTACCCAATGGTCGCCCCGAGCTACGCCGAACAGCGTTCGCAGCTCGCGAAGGCGATCGGCCTCGGTCGCGTCGGCGGGATGGCTACACGCGATAAGGGCGGGCAGAAGACAGACTGATTGCGGTTGCTGTGCGTCGGCCGTCACCGAGCGGGGCGGCCGAAGGTTTGGGCCCATGTCAGTATGACGACGTTGTCAGGCGGATCTGCCGAAGGCACCGATGCGGGCTCGGCAGATACGCTCTGCGCCGAACCTATGCGTGCCTGATCAAAGGCTCCAATCCAGCGAACGCTGCGATCTGCAGGTCGGCGCCGCCACCTTAGCCGGAATTCACGCGCTGTCTTTGGCCACCAGATGCGAGCGTATCTCACAGCGCGTCGAGCGGCAGCCATAAGCTCATCCTCTGCCCCGACTCGCGATCTATGGCGCCGGGGCGATGAGGACAGTCTTTCAGCAATCCTGCGTGCGTCCTAGCGCGTGCAGGGTTCGTTTAGTGCGTGGCCTTAAGTTTATTCCGGCATCCTAAATACTTAGATACGTATGCCAAATGGAAGCACGGTCGGCATCAGGCGCGCTCCAGCAGGTCGAGGAGCATCGTGCCGGCTGCCGCCAGAACGTTCCCGCGTCCACGCCAGGGCAGGATGTTCGTTGCGGGCGGGGTCTCGGGTTCTGGCTCGGCAGCCACCTCAGCCAGCACAATCTCGGCCGCCTCGGTCTCGCAGTCCTGATCGTTCCCGCGCATGTAGACCACCTGTGAGCCGGCGGTATTCTCGGGAGCCGCCAGGGAGGGCTCGTCGTCCCCGCCGTCTTCGAGGTCCGCGTCCCCGTCCATGCGGTCGAGCACGGCGATGATGCGATCCGCTGCGTCGAGGGCGACCTGAGCCGCCTCCTCCAGGCTGGCGCGGAGGGCTGCTCCGGCCAGCGGCCCCGAAATCCCCGGCGCGACCGGTTTCGGACGCGGGGTGAAGGTGAGCACGTCGCCCATGGGTCAAGTCTCAGAATGTGAAGGGGGGAGCTCGGCGGGATCCGGCCGGGGCGGTACGCACGGCTACAGGAGGGGTGGCGGGCGCCTGTCAGCGCCCTGCTCGCTCGGCCTCGGCGTGGGCCGCCAGCTCGCGGGCGAACGCCGCGGTATCGTCATGGTCGCCGTTCTGGATGACCGGCAGCGCCAAGATCTTCAGGCGGGTCTCGCGGTCGTCGCGCGTCGTTGGCCGGCGCAGTCTCGCCTCGCGGATGGCCGCGCTCTCGACGTCGGTCAGGGCGTCCCCCAGGCGCTGCATCAGCTCGCCGGCGGCGTTGTAGTGGTCGCCGGCTCCGCGGGCCTTGCACCGCCCTGTCCACGCCGTGGCGTAGGCTACGCCGCCGACAAGGTCCGCGATGTCGTGGAGCGCCTGCAGGTCGTCCAAGGAAACCGAGGCGAAGTCGATCTGGTCGACGAGGTTGAGTTCGAGGTGGGGGACGACATGCCCCTGCAGTTCGCCCTGCGCTAAGGCCGCGATGTGGATGTCGATCGCGAGGCCTCCATCGGTGGAGTACTTGTCGCGCTTCTGCCCCTGCCGCCACTCGTTGACGTAGTGCAGCCAAGCGAGGGCCAGGGCCTTGGGCTGGATGCTGTTGGGTGTGGCTGGCAGGGCATCGGCCGCGTGGAGCAGGGCGAACCGGCGCTGCTGCATCGCCTCGTAAGCGGCGGTCTGCTCGTCCGTGCCGTCGTCGCCGGTATGCGCCGCCCATGCCGGCCACAACGTCAGGATCTGGGCGGACAAGGTGTCGAGCGCCGGCTCGGACACCTCTCCATTCTCGCGCGGCGGCACGTAGTTGAGTTCGTCGAGGTGCAGTTCACGGCGTAGTGCGGACTGCTCCGCTTCGCTCTTCTCGGGGCCGCCCCGACGCTTGAATTCCGCGACGGCGATGCCGTGCAGGCGGTCGAGTTCGAGACCGATGGCGTCCGGGATACGAGCGAAGCTGAACGGCTCAATGGCGGGTGAAGCCATGAAGCCGGCCGGCGGGTTGCGCCAGTCCACGGCCTCGGCGATCGGCGACATCTCACCCTGCACGTCGCGCCATAGCGAGTGCGACAGGATCTGATCCGGATCCGGATCCTCCGGCAGCTCGGACAGCAATGCCTCCCGCCGGTAATGGGACAATGCCCGCAGCTTTACCTGGAAGCCCACCGCCGTGCGGGTTGGCAGGCGTGCAATCTGCTCGGCGATGGTGGCAGCCCCTTCGCCGGCCGTGACAGCCGCATCCTCAAGCTCAGGCGTCACGTATTTGTCCTGGATCCGACCCTGCTCAGTCCGCCAAGCGTCCCAGGCCGTCACGATCTCCTCGGCGCGGACCTGCGCCTCCGGATAAGGCGCGATGTCATGGCGACGTCCCGGGTGGTCTGGGCTCTCGCGCTCGCCAAGGCGGACCGGGCGCAGGATGTCGCGCGTCATCGGCATCTTGCGCCGCAGCCACGCGATATCCGCGCCGGCAAGCTGAACCCCCTCCAGCGCGTCGGCATAGGTCCACATCCGGTAGACGCCCAACGGATGATCGGCAGCGCTGAGCGTCAGGCACGCCGGGCGCTCGGGCATGTGCCGATCCGCTTCCCGCTGAGCCACATTGCAGGCATCGCAGGCTGCTATCTCACGGGCGCGGGCCGCCTCGAACTGCCGACCGAGGCGGATCAAATCTGCGTCGACCTCGACCTCGGGCTCGCCGATCGCGAGGATGTCCCGCACGAGGCCGTCAGCGAGATCGGCAGGCCAATCAACCTCATGCCGCTCGGCGATGCGGGCTTTGAGCTTCAACCCGGCCAACGTCGTGGCGGGCATCGCGGCGATGCGATCCTCCACCTCGCACAGATCGTCCAGCGCCTCGGCAGAAGCGGCTTCCACGTTCTCTACGCCGGTTCGTTCACGCCAGCCTGCGACAAGGCTCAGCCACTCGGTATGCGGGCGATCGCGTGAGGGGCATGGTTCGACGGCTTCGGCCTTGTCGGAGACGGCCACCTGATTGCGGATGGCTTGGGCGAAGGCTTCGACGGCAGCTTCCCATGACCCGCGGAGACCAAGCAACTCGGCGTCACCTCCCGCCGTATCGTCACTCGCTGCATCTCGGACGGGATACTCATCGGCATAGGCAAGGGCGAACAGGGCGCCGAGGTTCAGCTCGTGGCCGACCGTCTCGATCTGCAGCTCGCGCTCGCTCGCCAGCGGGTAGAGGCGGGCGTACTTGGCCGGGGTGATATCGCCTGCGTCCATGGCCCTGCCGAGGTCGTGCCGGGTCCAGATCCGATCGCCGTCACGCATCAGGTCCGGCCAGCCGCCGGGAGGGTTGGTTCGAAGAGAATGCTCGTGACAGGCTGCCTTGAACGCCTCCTTGGCCTCCTCGCTGCCCGGTGCAGGTAGGGGGCGAGAAGTGGCGATACCGGTGCTGACACTGGCTCGCAGGCTGGCGGCGCGCTCTCGCAGGCTCGGGGTGACGGCGTCGCGGTTGATGAAGCTCTTGAGGGACGTGCGGAAGGACATCGCGGGATCCTCGTGAGAGGTACGCGGGCAGCCGGCCCGCTCGGTTGCGGGCTGGGGTCAGAGCAGGGTGGCGAGGCCGGTGAGCACCATGCCGCCGCCGATGATGAAGGCCGCGGCCAGCAGCTCGCCGGCCGTGTCGAGGAAGCGCAGGGACCGGCTGTGCGCGGTGTCGGGGCGGACCGGAGTGACGGCCTGCCAGGGCTCGATCTCGCCCGGGACCGGCTCGTTCGGCAGGTTCAGGTAGCGGGGATCGACCGGGATCCGGCGGCGGGCGACGCTGGGGGCAGCCGGGGTGCGGACCGGGGCGGGCTGGCTGAAGTCAGGGATGCGGGCGTGCGTCATCGTTCGGGCTCCGGTGAGGGCTCGTGGCGGCGATCAGAAAGGGGAGGGTCGACTCACTCGCCCAAGTGTTTGGGCGGTCTCGGCTTTCAGGCGCTCAGGGGCCCAAAAACGGCTTCTGGACTCATGCTATCAGTGCGCGGCCATGTGGCGGGCCATCTTGGCGGCGCGCCATGCGGCGGTGAGGCAGACCGACATGGCCTCGCCCCAGGTGCAGCCGAACCGCTCCTGATGGGCGCGGGCGGCAGAGGCGGCGGCCGACATGATGGCGCCGCGGTCGAACTGGCCAGCGGCGAACAGCGGGCGGCGGGTGGTGCGCACCGTCATGTCGATGCGGGCCTTGGCCGAGAGCAGGCCGGGGGCGATCGCCGGGCGGCTGTCGCGGCCGGCGCGGTCGATGGTGGTCCAGGAGACGGTGCGGTAGGGCATGGCGACCAATCCGGGCGGGCGGCGCTTCCTTTTCGGCGGCGCTTGGCCTAAAATGGACCAATCACAGCCGATGTCAACCCATTTTGGGCGCACAGTGGCCTAATTTAGATTTTTGAGGGTCAGATGCTCACGGGTGCGCAGATACGGATGGCGCGCGGCTACCTGAATTGGTCGGTCGC
>NZ_JAKSYK010000093.1:0-435 GCF_022829425.1 Methylobacterium sp. J-072
GCTTCCTCTTCCGCAGCCAGATTGAGGACCAACCGAAGATAGTCGTCAGTTCCCGCCATTCACGACCCTCATTGCACCTATGCCGACCTGAGGAGTGCGCCGGATCAGCCTCGGGACGGCGGTACCGCCCGCCCTGACGAAGCAGCAGGCTATAACCGTCGGGGCTGTTCCATCAGGGCTGGGTCTTGCCTACCGTCGCCCCGAGTGGAAACGGTGACGCCAGCCCTCATCCAGCCTGCGTTCCTCCGCGCTCTCCTCCGGGACAGCTTCCGGACGTAGGAGGATCATCGAAAAAGTGTTCTGCTGAAGTTAAACCTGTTCATAGAGGGACGGCGCGCGGAGGTCGCGCTTCACGTCGATCAGAGATTGGAATTACACGCGGCGATGTCGCTCGCGATGTTCGGCTGGTGTGGACCACTGTGATAGAGCGAGCCT
>NZ_JAKSYK010000111.1:0-60725 GCF_022829425.1 Methylobacterium sp. J-072
CCCGAACTTTCCCGCAGAAGCGCCAGATACGGCGCCACCAGAGCCCATTCCTCATCGGACACGTCAGACGGATAGGCAGGGCGATCAGCGCTCATGCCCCCTAACGCACAAACTCCACATCGAGTTCATAACACGCTCTAGTGCAGGCGAAGCTATGCCACTTCCGCTTGCGCTTGCCAGTCTCTGGATCACGCAGATCAAGAATGATTGCCCATTTGCCGGGCGAGCGCTCGCGGATGTGGCCCTTCATGTTTATTCGCCTTCCATAAAACCACGTTTGGGCTTCACGCGAGGTATGACGCCGACATCACGTGCGGCAAATATCTTTGCAGCGTCCTCAGGTGACATACCCTTGAGGTCGAAAGAAGATATTTTGGCTATTGCAGCCCATTCGTCGAGATCGTTCCTGATATAAATCTTAAAATTCTCTACAGTTTGAGCCGCTGTCAGTTTCATAACTTCGACAGCATCGTCATTTTCGTACCAACAACTTCCATACGCTTGTTCAATTTGAGCAACGCTCGCGGCAAGTGAGCGCGCGATCGTGAAGATATCGCTCCCCAACTCCTGCTTGAGGTGATTTTGAACTGCGAGCGACGACTCTAGGCGAGCTTCGATTTCCTCTGAAACTGACCGACCGTGCCTCGCAGAAGAGATTTCTAGCTCAGCTCTCAGTTCATCGCGAAGCCGGACGGCTACGGGGCGTCGCAGCCGCACCGCGTCAGGCTTGGGTGGGCGTCCACGACGTGTGGTCTCGGCCTTGTTCATCACCGCCATACTCCTTGCCTCCATTTTCGTATCGTAGATCGTCGTTACGGTAATTGACAAGCCCGCACGTGTTGTCCATTTTCATAACGGTAATCGGCGTTTCAAAAATGGAGTCGGACATGAGACCGGTAGGTTCGGAGCGGAAGACGATCGGTGTTGAGGAAGCTGCGCGTTGGCTCGGCGTCAGCCGCAACGGCGCCTACGAGGCGGCGAAGCGCGGCGAAATCCCGACCATCAATATCGGCCGCCTGAAGCGTGTGCCGATCGCGCCGTTCGAGCGTCTGCTCGGGCTGTCCGTGTCCACCGGGAAGGAGGACGCCTAAGCCATGAAGCAGAAAACCCGCGCACAGCGCGGGCTGCGGCGGGTCTCTAAGAGTGTCTTCTGCCAGGTCGACACTCAGAGAGATACGACAGCCCAAGCGCTCCGACAAGACTATCTGGCCACCCGGTTCGGTTTAACGCCGTCCGTGGCCAATCTCCTCGCCGAACTGGCGTTCACGACCACCGATCGTTGGGGGCGCGCATGAGCGCCCCCACCCTGAACCCCAACGATTACGCCTACGGCGACCCGGATAAGCTCCGGGCGCACATCGCCGAGTTGATGGCCGGCGTCAGCATGCGGGCCAGCATGGTCGGCGACTATGCGTTCCTGCGCGACGATCCGGGGATGCGGTACGCGATGAAGTGCGCGGCGGCCGAGGTCCGTGCCGCCCTCAACTTGCTCGGCGATCTGACCGAGCAGTTGGAACGCGAGCGCCAGCGACGTCAGCCCACGCATGCCTCCCACCCCCATTCGAATCAGGAGGCGCGCGTATGAAGGCGCAGCACTTCGCCGCCGAGGTGTCCCGCCTCGGCACGGGCGCCGATGATCACCGACACGGTGATCGTGCCAAACCTAACGGCGCTAACGGCACTATCGGCACAGGGGGGTCTAATTCCTGGCCCGATCCCGACATGAGCCTGCTCGGCACCGGGCGGCGGTCGCCACCGGCCTTCCCTCTCCATCTGCTCGGCCCCTGGGCCAGCTGGTGCGAGCGCAAGGCCAAGGGGGCGTCCGCGCCGGTGGACTATGTGGCGGTGGCCCTGCTCGCCAGCGTCGGCGCCACCATCGCCAATGTGCGCTGGCCCCAGGCCGGTACCGCGTGGTCGGAGCCGCCGATCCTGTGGTGCGCGGAGGTCGGGCCGCCATCCTCGTCCAAGTCGCCAAGCATGGATGCGGCCTTCAACCTCGTGCGCTTCGCCGAGGATCGGATGGCCGATGGCTTCGAGGCGGTTCAGCAGGAGCATGCCACCGCCCAGCAGGCCTGCGAGGCCCGCGTCGAGGCGTGGAAGATCGAGGTCCGCACCGCCGTGAAGAACGGCGACCCGCCGCCCGCGATGCCGCTTGACGCGCAGGAACCGCCCGTGCCGGTTCGGCCGCGGATCCGGGTGGCGGATGCCACGGTCGAGGCGCTGGGCGCCCTGGCGGCTGGCCTGCCGCGCGGCCTGCTGCTCGTGCGGGACGAACTGGCCGGTTGGCTCGGCGCCTTTGATAAGTACGGTGGCGGCGGCTCCGACCGGGCGTTTGCGATCGAGATGTATGGCGGGCGTGCCTACGTCGTGGACCGGATGAAGAACCCTGAGCCATTGCGGATCCGGCACCTCAGCATCGGTGTGCTCGGTGGCGTCCAGCCCGACAAGCTTGAGATGATCCTGAACGGGCCCGACGACGGGTTGGCCTCCCGGCTGCTCTGGGCGTGGCCAGAGACGAAGCCAGACTTCAACCTCGCCCGCGGCGCGCAGGACGATGGGCCGATGCAGCGCGCGTTCGCCCGGCTCACCGATCTGCTGCAGCTCCATGACGAGTTCGGTCACCCGGAGCCGGTGTTGGTGCCGCTCGCCCGCGATGCGGAGGATCGGCTGGAGGCGTTCGCCCGGGACATCGTCGACCGCTGTCACGTCGCCAGCGGCCTGCTCGCCGGCACCCTCGGCAAGGCCCGCGGGCACGCCCTGCGCCTATCCGCCGTGCTTGAGTTCCTGTGGTGGTGTGGCGGCTCGGATCAGGCCGAACCGCAGGTCATCTCGCCGAACGCGGTCACCGCGGCGGCCGACCTGTTGAACGCCTACTTCCTGCCGATGGCCGAGCGGGTGTTCGGAGACGCCACGATTCCGATGGTGGAGCGGCGTGGGATGCTATTGGCACAGCACCTCCGGCAGAACCGGTTGCCCGAGTTCAACGCCCGCGAGCTCCGACGCCAGATCGGCGGCATGCTGCGGGACGCGGCCGACATGGAAGCCGCCTGCAAGCAGTTGATCGAGGCCGGACTTATCCGTCAGCGTTTCAGCCGGGCCGGCGAGGGTAAGGGGCGCAAGGCCCTGAACTACGAGGTCAACCCGGAGGTGCAAACCGACCGCCCTTTTGGCGTCAGCCCGGTTCCTGAAAAGATCTCCCCCCCTGTGCCGACAGTGCCAATGGCGCCGATAGCACCGATTTCGACGCAAATGGCGCCAACGGCACAAACGGCACAGGGGGGTAAGATAAATTTGGACGCGGCCTCCGAAGCACGGTTGGTGGCCGGCTACGACGCGTTCGCCGCCAACGACGCGTCCGCCCCAGCGCTGTTCGCGCAGATCATGGATGAGATCGGCGTCGACGAGATCATGCGCTTGGGTGCCATCGCTCGAAAGAAGATCAATCGGGCCTACGTCGAGATGGGACCGGCCGAGCGCGCCCTGTTCCATCAGCGGCACGGTGTCGGAGTTCTGGTCGGCGCGCGTCCGGAGTCGAAGCGGAAGGGCAAGGGCCTAGGGTGTGAACCGCACCAAGCTCTTGCAGGCTCTGTGATTTTGTGATTCAGGGCCGCCGTTTTCAGCACGGAGGCGGCGATGGCGGAGCTGTTCTGGCTCTCGGATGCGCAGTGGGCGGTGATCGAACCGTTCATGCCGAAGGATCAACCTGGACCGGCGCGCAAGGACGACCGGCAGATCATCTCCGGCATCCTGCACGTGCTCACCTCCGGCTGCCGCTGGCGCGACTGTCCGGCCGCGTATGGCCCGCGCACCACTGTCTACAACCGCTTCAACAGATGGTCACGGCGCGGCTTCTGGAAGGCCATGCTGGCGGCGATGGCCAAAGCCGGATGGTCGGGCGAGGCTGCTGCCATCGACAGCACCTACGTGCGGGCGCATCGCTCGGCCCACGGCGGTAAAGGGGGGCGAAGGCGCAAAGCATCGGCCCGTCGCGCGGCGGCCAGACGACCAAGATCCACGCCCTCACCGACGTCCTCGGCCGGCCCGGCGTCCTCCTGCTGACGACGGGCAACGCCGCCGACGTCTCCACCGCCCCAGCCGTGCTGGCCGAGGCACCCGGCCGGATCCGCCGCCTGGCCGCCGACAAGGGCTACGACGCCGACTGGCTGCGCGCCGAGTTGCGCGCGAAGAGCATCACGCCGATCATCCCGGGCAAGAGCGGTCGCAAGAAAAGGATCCGCCACGACAAGTGCCGCTACCGGGAACGCTGGCGCATCGAGGCGACCTTCAACCGCCTCAAAGACTTCCGCCGCATCGCCACACGATACGACAAGCTCGCCCGTAACTACGCTTCAGACTTAGCCCTAGCAGCTGTCATCGCCTTCTGGTGCTGATCGAGTCCAGACCCTAGAACCGGTGCCGTTCACTGACGACACCCGGCGCCGGCTTGCCGATCACTACCGGGGCCTGCAGCACTCATCCGGGGCGATCGAGGAGACCGCGCTGCTCCGGCACAACGTGCTGGCGATCTGGGCGCATGAGGATATCCCAGAGGATTTCCTCGACGAACTGCGGGCTGAGGCTGGGCCGGTGGTTCGATCCAATGCGTGACGAACAATATTCGTCACGAAATGGGAGGTGGTGATGCCGCGTCTTCCCGTCGGCGAGAAGGCGATGACCGCGGCCGAGCGCCAACAGCGGCGCCGGACCCGTATCAAGGCCGCTGTCGCGGACCTGAGTCCCGAACGCCGCTTTCGGCGCGACCTGCTGGCCTTCGTGGAGACGTACCGAGCGCTGCACCCCAAGCTGTCAACCGAGGTTGCGGGGCGCTCACTCAATGCTCTCGCCACTGCCATCGGGCTGGATGAATTCAGCCGATCCGAGCGCGGACTTAACCTGTACCGTGAGAGAGGGTGGGAACCTCGTGACCATATCCGCGACTACCTGCGCGCTGAGGCAAACATGCTGTTTTACGGGCCATCTGACTCGAAATAGAGGGGCATGACCAATGGGAGCCGTGCACTACCCCTCCATCTGCGCGCGGTCTTCGTGGTCATCCCCGGCTTGCTGGTCCATCGCTGGTCTCCCTCGCCGACAGGTCAATCGATCGCGGCTCGATACGGCCACGCCCATCCACAGGAACCCGGTGTGGTTAACGGAAGCTTGCGCCTGAAGCGGGGACGTCAGCGGCATTGCGGGTGACAGCGAAGCCGAGGCGCTCAGCTGGTCGACCGTTCCGCGCAAGCACCTGACAGGGCATAAGCCGACGCATCCCGCTCGATCCGAGTTAGCGGACATGAACGATGAGCCCTTGGAGCGAACCAATGTCGTCGCCGAACAAAGAGTCGCGGATTATCAACGCCCAGAACCACGCAAATAACCAGTGGGAAATAGAAATCAAATTTTATCAGAATGAGTTAGAAAAACTCAAGAATAAGATCAACGACAGACTAAGCGATGCTGAGAATAAACAACTATATAAGAAGATCCATCACACATCAGATTGTCTCGAATACTGCAAGTCAAAAGTCGAATGATTTATCTGCGGCTGCAATTGCGCGCAAGTCTGGGCTATGGCAGCCCCGACTAGCGCTGAGAGCTCGATGTCTATAGGGCCTTTAAACCGATGAGTTTTCGGCCCATGTTATACAGCCGCTTGTCGTCCTCTTGCGCACATCGAGAAATGTTTGACAGTTTATGATTGTCGCGCTGACCCATTTTGTAGGCCTCAATAGCGGATCCTACATATTTGGCATCGTCTTTGTTAAAAGCTTCCTTCAGCTCAGCTCGACCCTTCACATCCTCCCCGGTGTTCAAGCTCCAATCAAGATCGTCTTTGACCAGCTTCCAATTTGCGGACATTCGTTCCTCCCGGGCCCTTTTGTGGGGCTGGTGCGAGGATACGCTGGTTTTCGGTTCCGTCGAGTCGATGACTACCTGGCTCCTACGCGCCTCGCATCGTGCCGCCGTTCTCGGCCTGTGCAACGGCTGCCAGCTGGTCGACCGCAACCGGCTTCATGGCGTGATCGAGGATGCTTACCGTCCAGCCCTGTCGGACCAAGCGGTCACGCTGCTCATAAGCTACCCAGGCCGAGGCGCAGCGTAGGGTCCTCCGCCCTCGGCCTTTCAGTGCCGCATCGATTTTGTAGGTGTGCCGCACGTGCGCCTCCTACTCAATTCTGAGCCAACCCTAGCACCGGACCTTGCACCAGGTATCAAACCTGGTCGTTCGGACGTGCAGATGCACATTCCGCGAGGTCGGTTAACGCATGATTAACCATAGTGACCGATTGTATTAATCAGGGCTCGGCAATTGCATTGGAGCATGTCGAAACCCTCATGCGCCAAGGCATATTCTGATGTCGGACGAATTCATTCCCTTTTGGACATTGCTTGCGATTGCCGAAAACCAGCTTCAGTGGGGCACAGAGCCCGACACGATGGAAGCGACGGCACGCGCCCTCGCCAAGCGCCGGCCCGGCAGCATCGTAGCTGAAAGCCTGACAGAACGGGCCGATTACCTCAGGATGATGCGTTGTCAGTCCTCAACGGCAAAAGCCGAGTTCCTGGGCATCAACATCCCCCACACTGGTTCCATACAAGCAGTGGTCTTCTCTAATCACTAGCCTTGAATTAGCATAACATTGCACTGTAGCTGCGGGTCTTCAGAACCACCGATTACTTCAGACCATCACGTTGACGACCCGCCCTGTGGCAGAGGCGTCCGTGACGGGTGGCGCCGGTGGCGGCTCCGTCTTGTCGACCGCGACGGCGACGGACTGCTTGCCATCCATCGGCGACCCCGTTCGGATCGCTTCGTTCTCTGCGGCGCGAACGACGGCAAAGTAGTTGTTGGACGAGACGCTGATCATGGCGTTCGGCTCCTGTCCTACTCAGCTTGCCGACCCTCGATTAAAAGGGTGTTAAAGCGGCCGGAAGACAGAAATTGACTTCAGCCATGACAGTTAATCGGTTGCAATGAGAATTATGCGACCTGTCTGTCAATTCTGCCGGCTCGGGATCCACCGAGACAAGAAGCGGGGCGATCGGACAACAGTGGCCTCGTCATGCGCCGGCGCCTCATCGTCCGGCAGCAGGGACGCGATCAGATCCAGCAGGCCTGCTCTCTCCTGGCCATGAAACAGCACCAGGAATGACCCGAGATCCAGCTCGACCTCCGGTTCGTCCGCCGGGCGATGCAGCACATAAGGCTGCCCGGTATTCAGATCTCGCATCAGGAGCCAACGGTCACCTGCTGGACCGACATGGAACTCTCTGGCTGCCCGTGGCGCCTGCTCAATCATGGCTCTCTCAACGCAAAACTTGAATGCTTAACTGCGGCATATTGGCATGAAAACTTGGGCAAAAATATAACTTAACGCAACAGTGCACAACTATGGACAACGGGGCGGGAGGACGGTCGATTTAAACATCGAGTCCAACGCCTTGCCGCACTGCAGTGTAAGGCCCATCGTCTGGCTACGCAGTGACTGAGGCGTAGCCACATCATGACGAATTCTCTCCGACGAGACGCATTGCTCCGGTTCAAGGTCGAGACTGATCTCGCCCGCGCCGTCGAAACCACCGCTCGACATCGCGGCCAGACCATGTCCGAGTTCGTGCGCCAGAGCGTCCGCGCGCACCTCGCCCGTCACGGTGTTCGGCTGAGTCCTGACGACGGCCCCCGCACGCCTCCGGCCGCTCCCGCTCTCCGTCAGGCAGCTTGAGGATGGCCGGCATGAACGCGCTTCCGACAGTCAACGTCCTACACGATCGTCACGACCGCGCCCTCGCTCCGGTGGTCGGCCTCAAGCCCAGCAAGGTCGTGTTGTACCCGACGCCGCCCGCGCCGCGGACTGCCGCTCAGATCAGCGCCGAGCGTGACGCCGCCAAGGCTGAGCGCGAGGCCTGGGAAGCCAGCCGCGCTGACGTGCTGTTGAACGGCAGTGCCGACGACGTGGCCGCCCTCGACCACCGCATCGCCCTCACCAAAATCCGGCTCGACCAGTTGGAGGTTCAGCACGCCGCCGCGGTGATCGCCGAGGCGCAGGCCCAGGCCGAGCACGACACCGAGCAGAAGCGCCGCAAGGATCTTCACCGCAAGGCCATGAAGGCCAGCGCCGAGGTCGAGAAGCTGGCCGCCGAGTACGTCACCGAGGCTCAGCGCTTGGTGCCGTTGCTTGAGAAGATCCGCGAGCGGGCCGCGCTGATCGAGGCCGCCAACTACGCCTTGCCCGATGGTGCCGATCCGGTGCCGCCCGGCGAGCCCCGCTGCAGCTGGAACGGCAGATCAGACCAGCCGCACAGCTCGATTGCCAGCCGCGTGAAGCTGCCCGCCCTCGGCACCGACGCCGGCTACATCTGGGGCGAGGTCGCCTCGATCCACGGGAGGATCGTCCATGAACCGCACTGAGATCGAGGACGGCGCTGCCTGGGCGCGTCGTCTCTTCCGCAAGCCCGAGCGGGCTGCATCTGAGCGCAAGCTGAGTTCGGCAGAACGCGTCGCCGCGTATCTGGCTCAGAGCCGCGAGGTCGAGGCCAAGGACACTCAGACCCGCTCGGCGGTCGAGCAGACCCGTCGCGATTTGAACACCCCCGGTGCCGCCTTCACGGTCGGGGCCGAGCGCTATGCGGCCGACGGCTCACGCTGGCAGCGCGTCGCCTGAACGGAATTGCGTGGGCCAGACCCGCAAGGGCCTCCTTCACCCACGCCATTGAGGGCGATGCAGTCAGCCCAACACCGGAAAGCCAGCCTGTCCCTCACACCCATGGCCATGGAGAGGGATGCAAAGGCCGGCACGACTGCAACCCCTGACCAAGCAGGGACGATCCGGGATCGCGGTGGGAGGGGTCACCCCCGCCGCGGTCCCGACACCAGACAGTCCGGAGAGCCATCATGGCCGACACGACCCCGCCGAAGCTGACAGACGCTCAGATCTTCACGATCAACAACGACCTCATGAACGTGATGCAGAGCAAGGACCCGGGTGACGCGCACGGCGTCGGCATGTCCGGCTGGCCCGCCATCGGCGACACGAAGGTGATCGACGGCCACACGATGCGCTGGACTGGCCGGATCTGGTCACGAGCCGATGCGGTAGCCTGACCGTGTCAGTTGCCTCCACCACCTCCACCGCCGTCACCTCCACCACAGCTGCCGCCGTCGCTGGAGGAGCCGCCGTGCGAGCAGGAGTGTCCGCTGGAGGTACCAGAGTCCGGGCTCGAAGGATTGCTGTTCCAGCTCACATCCCCACCGCTGCCGTAGGTGTATCCAACCTGCGGTCGCCTTGGTCTGGTCAGCAGATAAAAGAAGATCGTGATCGGCACGATAGCCACGGAGATGAACACCGCGATCATCGCCGAATGCACCACGTCCATCGGAACCTCCATCGGTTCGTCGGTCTGATCAGCATAGCACACTCGCCCCTGCAGCGCTCCGAGCAGCCAGGCCGGTGGGACCCAAGCGGCACTCCTCAGCGGAGGGTGACCGGTCAACGCAAGTCCTCGGGTCCCTGTCAGGGAGGGGGGAAGCCGAGGGTCGGCGCGAGTTCAATCTGTCCGCAGGTATCAACTTTTACAGCGCGTTTCGCTTCGCAGTCTCAAATTGAATTTGACATCGTAGCTTCGAGGAAACCGGCCGTTGAAAGCGAAATCGCCCGCCACTGATGCTGCCGCCGACGCCGCCCTGATGGTGCCGGTGTCGACGATCGCGCACGCGCTGGATCTGACGCCGCGCCGCGTTCAGTAGCTCGTGGCAGAGGACGTGCTGCCGAAGGAAGAGCGCGGACGCTATCCGCTGATCCCGGTGGTGCGGGCCTACATCGCCCACCTCAAGGCCACGCCTGAAATCCCGGTTGGCAACCTCGACCCAGCCCAGGAGCGGGCCCGGAAGGATCGGGCGCTCGCTATCTCGGCCGAGATCAAGAACGACATTGCGACCGGCCGAGTGGTGCTGATCGACGACGCCATCACGATCATGACCGGCGGTCTGTCGAGGGTGCGCAACAAGATCCTGAGCCTGGCCTCGCGGGTGGCTCCCCGGCTGGTGATGCAGCGGGAGGCCGTGCCGATCCGGGCGCTGCTCTACGACGAACTGGTGGCCATCCTGGAGGAGCTGTCCGTCGAGCACGACGTGCAGCGCTTGGCTGGCGACGGTGCTGGCCGGGAGGCGGCATGACCGACCAATCGAATCCCCAGCCCACCGCCTCGAACGATCCGCCCCGCATCGGCGAGATCCGAACCCTGCTCGGCGTGCAACTGCGCTGGAACGGCAGCACGTGGAAGAAGGTGACCGCGAATGGCTGATGAAGCGCTCCGCATGCAGGCCGAGGTCGTTGACCGGTTCAGCGGCCCTCTGAAGGCCCTCCGGACTCAGTTGCTCGACACCGGCCGTGAAGGTGCCAAGCACGGCGAGGCCTTGGCCAAGGGGCTGAACAAGGCTGAGGCCGCCGCGCAAGCGACCGCCAACACCGCCAAGACCGTGCTGAACCCGGCGCTGGCGACCCTGGGCGTGACGGGCATCGGCGTCGGCGTAGCGGTAGCCGGCATCGCCAACGCGCTGAACAGCCTGAGCGGCAACCTGTCGAGCCTCGGGCAGCTCGGTCGTGAGACCGGCATGGCCGCCGATCAGCTGCGGGTGTTCCAGTCGGTCGCCGGTAAGTTTGGGGTGTCAGGCGACGCGTCCTCGGCTGCCGCCAAGACCTTCTCGCAGAACATGCGCGACATCCGTCGTGGCGTCGGTGAGACGATGGGGTTCCTGCAGTCCCAAAACCAAGTGGTTGCTCAGTTCGCTATCAAGCTCAAAGGCTCGAAGAACAACGACGAAGCCTTGAAGATGGCTGAGGAGTTCATGGAGCAGATCCCGAACGCGGTGGACCGGGGTCGCTTCGCGGAACGCCTCTTCGGCAACATGGATCTGGGCCGGCTCGGCGATAAGCACCTGGGCGCGATCAAGGATCTGAACGCCAAGACCGCGGAGAAGCTTGGACCGCTCGACCCGAAGGCGGTCGAGAGCGCCGAGAGGTACGAGCGAGCGCTGGGCAACCTGCGCTCTTCGATGTCGAAGATCGGCCTCACGATCGCGTCCGAGTTGATGGTGCCGGCCGAGCGGTTCACCACGTGGATGGACGACATCGCCTCCGGCAAGCGCAAGGCACTGATCGACGGCCTGCGTCAGGGCATGCACAACATCGGCGCTGAGCTGGGCGCGATCGACTGGAAGGCCGCCGGCCAGAGTGCCGAACAGATGCTGACCAGCACGACGATGTTGGTGAAGCCGCTGGCCGAGGGCGTGAAGGAAATCGCCGCAGCGATCAAAAGCTTCAACGAGGGGAAGCCGGCCGAAGCCCTGCGCCACCTCGACGGTGGCAGCGGCCCGCTCGCCCGCCGGCTGGCGCCCATGAAGGGCGACGACGAGATCGATGCTGTTGAAAACGTCGACAAGCTGCGCAAGCTCCGGGACGTGTCGAAGGAGGCTGCGGGCCACCTCATCGGCCGGACTCAGCAGCGCATGGGCTTGCTCGATAGCCCCGAGGCGGCACAGCAGAAGCTGGACGCGGCCGAGGCCGAGCTGAAGCGCCTGCAGGGCCGCACGCCCGAGCAGCGGCAGAAGGACTACGAGCAATCGACCGAGCGGCTGCGCAAGTCGGTCGACAATCTGTCGGAGCAGTTGAAGACAAAGCAGGACGCTACGGCTCAGAAATCGAGCCTGGATGCCGATGGCCTGTTCGGTGACGCCCGGGTCCAGACGGCCTCGCTCGGCGGCGCTCGGATCTTCGGTGGGCCGGGTGGTTACGGGGCCTTCTCCGGCGGCAATCGGGACGCCGCTCGCGAGGCGTTCAGGCAGTACTTGATGAAGCGTGTGCCTGGCTACGACGGCGGGGCTATGGTGCCGACCGGCCCGGACGGGCGGATCCCTGGTCTCGGTTATGGCATGCCGCGGCTGCCCGGGGTTGGCGGCGGACGCAGCTCAATGCCGGGGATCCCCGACAACGTGCCGATGACGGCCCAGGAGCGGAACACGCTCGGGCTCATCATGAAATATGAGAGCCACGGCCAGAACACCATGAACTACATGGGTAAGCGTCTCGGGCTCAATCCCATGACTCCCAAGGGCTACACCGCCCAAGGCTACTATCAGATGCTGAACTCCAACTGGCGCCGGATCGCGCCGGGCCTCGGGATCACGGCGCCCAACGCCATGTCCGGCAGCCTGGAAGAGCAGACCCGCGTGGCGCTGCACCTCCTGCGGAACGGTGGTGTCCGCAACTGGTCCAACTACAATCCGGCGCTTCGTGGCGCGCTTGCCCGTGGTGAGCAGGCGCCGGTCGCGAGCGTTCCGAATATCCCGCCGATCGGTGAGCGTCCGCGTGTCGCCTCAAACGATCCGGATTTCTTTCCGAACGGCGCCCCTCGGGTTCTGAAGCCGGACTCTATGAAGGATGCAGCCGGCCTGACCATGAACGATGCCGAGAGGCTTCGTGCGAACCGTTCGCCAATCGGGCGCAAGTCCGAAGTGCTGGCTGATCCGAACGACGAGCGTCGCAGGCCCGAGGGCTCATTCTACAGCGAACAGGACGACGCTCGCGCCTCGCGCGATCTCGGCATCGCGTTCCGTGCCATGTCCAAGCGCCGCCGCGAGATGGAGGTGAACGAGAGCCGCCTTGATGCCTCCGCCGGCCGTGCTGGTGTCCTGGGCGGCACGAATGTCGAGGCGAACGGCAGCGTGAACGTCCTCGTTCAGAAGCCTGGGCCCGACACGAACGTGCGCACATCAGCCTCCGGCAACTTGTTCAAGGACGTGGTGCTCAGCCGGGGGCGGACGATGGCCCCAGCCGAGCGGACGTGATGGCGTGCAGCGCGGTCAGGCCGCCAGAGCGACCTGAGTTACATTCGTCCTGATTGGCAGGTACGCGACCGGCGCTCTGGTCTGGTCCCGTATGACCAATGTCCAAAGATCATCCGGCCGGTTTGCGGCGGTCTCTTCAGCTACTTCGAGGATCACATCCAGAGCATCGGCCAGCGCTTGTTTTAGATTAGCTGCTTCGAAGCCGTTATTATCACGGACGGCCTCCTCGCCATTCTCAAAATCAAAGTAGAAGCGCATGGGAATTGGACCATCTGCTCGAAGAGGCTGACTCGCGCCTGATCTCGGCGCACAATGATCTGTTAACAAATTTGGTTAACAGATCGTTAACCTGTCTATCGTCAGGCGCGTTTTGTGCACTCGGGTGAAAGCCCACGGGGCGAGGGCACAGCCTTGGCTACCGACCGCCTATTCCGTGACATCGTGCAGAACCACGGGCGGCAGATGGCGAAGGCGGAGTGAGGCCTTGTAGTCATCCAAACGGGCGAAGCGAATCAGCATCGGCCGGGCCATGCATAGCGCTTGAAGCCCAATGACAACTTCAGCCCGCCCGGCTCACTGCCGAGGCGGGTTTTCTTGTTGCACTGCAGCACTAGAACTGTTTGTGGCGCCCGTCTCAACAGCTGGCGCCATCAGAGCCTCGGATTCCGCGGTGACACCTTTGTCCGAGGCTGAAAGCCCGCCCGATCCAGCATCGTGGCGGGCTTTCCTCTACTAGTATTTGCGGTATGGTCCCCGCGATTTTTGACTCCCCCGAGTTCGAAATCACAACCTTCGCCCGCCTGGTTCGCCGGCGCGGGCTTTTTCGTGTCGCGATCCAGGTCCGGGAAAGCGGTATCGAACTACCGGCACGCCCCGGTAACCGCCCGGCCCCATCTTGTCTCACGAGCCGCGTTGCGTATCGGCTCACTGAGGTGAGGCAATCGAGACCCATGCCGCCGCATAGCAAGCCTCTAGCTCCCATCGCGCGAGGCGAAAAAGCTGGCCGGCTTGCAACGAGCGAGATGATCAAGACGCTGAGCCCAGAGACAGGCAGCGTTGAGGGCGTCGTGCGTCGGATCGAGCAGGTTGGGATCATTGTCGCCAGGGGGCATCAGGAAGCAGGCATGCGAACTGCTGAAGTTCAGGCATGGCACATCGGTTTCCAAGCGGGGATGAGCCTCGAACTCGGAGATTACATGCGCCGCTTTTGATCGGCCGACTTCCGCCCCGCCCCGTGAGTAGATCGGGGCGGGACCGAGCGGTCGAGGGGCGCCAGAAGCGCCTGACAGCGCTGGCGTTCTTCGACACAATCCACAGCGCTCCACAGCCACGCAGCCGGCCCAGGCCGTACCCCGCTGAACCACGCGACCGGATCTGGCATGTTCCGTCTTCGTTCCAGGATGGAGGGAAGCGGTGGCGGGGCTCCTGCGCGATATTCATCCCGGTCGGGTCTACGTCGATTGCTCCTCCTGCAAGCGGTCCGGCCGGTATACCGTCGCCAGCCTGCGGGAGCGGTTCGGCCCGGACATGTCGACGCTCGACGTGCTGCGCCATCTCACAGCCTCGTGCCGCTACCAGCGTCCGCCCGGGTCACCGCCGGCCCGGAAATACGAGCATCTGTGCCTGGCCGCGATCACGCTGCCGCCGCCCAGCCGACCGGACATCCCGGTCCCGCCGGGCGTGCCTTACACGATCGAGGTCTGGACGGAGACGGGTGGGGGCGTCGAGGCCCAGCTCGCGGTGATCTACCCGATCATGATGGCACGTGCGGCGTTCGCAGTGGCGTGCGAGTTGTGGCCCAAGCACGAGGTCACGCTTCGGGACCGATGCCGGATCGTGGTGAAGCGGGAGCGGCCTGATGCGCTTGCCGACGCGACGCCCGCCGATCCGCCTCCCTGATCGCCAAGCCATCAACGACGAAGGCGAGGGCGGCGAGGGCGGCGAGGGCTGTGCGCATGGCGGTCGGATAGCTGAGGGTCGGGCAACGACAATCTAATAGAGCGTGCAACGCGAAGCCCATTTTAGTTGACCCATTTTTCCAGCGGCGCCTTATCTTCAAAATGTTGGAATAATGCGGAATGGGCTAAGATTTTTCCAAGAGAACTCAAAAACGCGCCCATCAGCATCGTCGAGTCATGTATCTGCTGAAGTTTTTCGAGATGCGGTGCGTCTTGCGAAAATAGTGATATTAAAACACTACGTTCTGGAAGCTTATGTGCGTGAAGGTCCCTAAGTTTTTGTTTTTCAGTATTTGTACATCTGAGAGAATAAACGAGGTGATGTACATTTTGTTGCGTCGGACCATTTAAGAAAGTTTCTCCGCCTGAAGATCTTCTATGGTCGATCAAAATTATAGCAATTTCCGGAGGTAAGCCATCGGGGAAAATACTTTTCAGTTCTACATCTTGAATGCTAGCAGCGAAGGCACAGGCATAATTTTGATAGACGATATTCCAAAAATCTGATGCAAAGGTATTTGGGAACGTTATACAACCGATTGATGAAAGATATTCGATTGACTGACCGACGTTCAAGAGATTATTTGTGAATATGGCAGTGATCTTTTTGAATGCCATTATGATCTTCGATTTGTCGTCGAAATCGAAATGAATGCAACTCATCGTAAATAAAGCCGAAAGTGTGGCGTATTCGTCACGAGATAAGTTTGCAGATATATTAATGGCTTGATTGAGTAGATTAGCGACTCTGGAAGAAGTGGCGCGACTTGAGCGCTCTGAAATGAGTCTTACCAGATTTTCCAGCAATTCTGGTGTGCCCACTCTACCATAGCTTTCGTGGGCGCCCCGCAAAGCAAATTGAAAATCTGGATCTTGAAACGCCTCGGGATTGGCATGAGTGCCTGGTCTAGTAAATTCTTTAAGTAACTCAGATCGAATTTCTTCGCAGCGCTCGAGAAACTTTACTTCAGCTCTTAAGACATATTGTTGTAGTCTGGCTGCAACAGCCATCATTATGTCCGCCATCTGGTCAGCAGATACGCCCTGATTGACGGTCAGATTGTGCCCGGCCTGATATGCCTCACCGCCGATGCCGACCGATTGCTTTTGATCGGTCATGGCTTCTTGTCCAACTTGATGTCATGACCAGCTTGGTAGCCGGTGCCACCAAAACCAACTCTCTGGTTCTGTCTGTTTGATCGGACTTTTTTGGCAACAAAAAATCCAGCAACACCGATTATGACAGTTATTGCTATACCGGTTACGGCCAGAGCGTCTGCTGACATTTTCCCTCCATCTTATGCTGTCCGCAGCTTAACCTGTCCTCTAGCCGTTCTCTTCGATGAAGATGACGCCAGCGGCTTCGCTGATCAGTCCTGCCCCGGATTGGGATCCGGCCGGCGGACGGTGACCTTTCCCTCGTGCTCGCTGCCCGGAACCGTCTCCCACCCGTGCTGAGCCGCCGCTTCAGCTTGCTCAGGCGTCACGGCCATCTCACCGTGCACGAGGCGATCTCCAAAGGCGTCGAGCCACAAGTCTCCGGACGGGTCGGCGACCTCGCCCGGCTCGGTGATGGGCATCGGGATGTGTGGCGATCCGCCAAGGTCGAAGGTCGACGGCGGCTCGAAGATCGTGAAATCCGGCCCCGGGATAACGTCCTTGCTCATGGTTGGTCTCCGATGCTTCCTGGCCGCTCAGTTCGCCCCCTCAGGATCCTCACGGTGCCCCACGTAGCCCCGGCCGGTGAGCCAGTCGGAGAGCACGTGCCGAACCGCCTCCGGGCGAGACGGCCTTGGCTCTGGTTGATCTGAGATCCAAGCGTCCAGCGGAGCGAGTTGCTCGGGCGGCAACCGCACATTCACCGGAGTGGCGTCGATCCGAGGCCGACCGCGCGAAGATTTTCTAGCGCTAGCTATTGCGGCCTCCCATTTCTAGCGCTAATAATACCGGACCGACCGAGCGCTTGCAACACTCGGTCGGTCCTGACCATCAACGCCTGGGATCTTCGCCAATGGCTACTCACGCCCATAGCACACGCACGCCCTTATTGCCCCAGTCCGGCAACCCGCGGCCCTTATTAGGCCAGGGGCCCGGCCGGCAGCTGGGCCCCGTCTCCCGGGCCATTCGAGCCTGCCGGGAGACCGATCCCGCCGACTTGGCCATCGCCAACATCCAGATTGGTCTGGCGAGCTTCTTCGCCGATGCCGACCGCCAGCGCGTCCGCGAGCTGCGCCGCCGGATCGCCGACCGGATCGAGGCGGACCTGGCCTTATTAGATGCGCTCAGCCCCGATCCCGACGCCGAGCCCAGCCTTGGGGCCTCCGAGCCTTTCACGGTCGGTCCGGCCCTCGATTGGGTATACGGCAGCGGTGACGACCGTGAGGAAGATGCTGGCGACGATCGCGAGCACGAGAACGAACACGGTGGCGACATCCAAGATGAGCCGCACGATGAGGAGCCGGACCGAGAGCCGAGCCTGTGCGGCCTCACCGTCAACGCCTCCATCCTGGCTGGGGACGAGTGGTCCGGCAGCGATCTTGAGAACGATGACGAGCGCGAGCCGGAGACGGTGGAGGGCTGGTCGCAGCCAACGTTCATGGATGGCGATGCCTACGCGCAGGACAGCTTCGGGAGGCGCGCATGAGCGTCCGCGATCAGCTGTTCTCGATTATCAGCGACATGGAAGACGATGTTGCCGATGTGGCTCGTTGGGGTGAGGTTGTTCGGCTCCTTGGCACCGTGTCCTGCAACATCGATCCGGGCGTCCTATGGGTGATTGGGAAGCCCCTTACCGAACTTGGCGAACGGATCGACGCCAAGTGGAAGCGGGCTCACCAAGCAGCGGGAGGGCAGCCATGAGTGTCGCGACCCGCCGCGCCGCTCTCGGCGCCATCCTCGCCGCCCCACTCACAGGTGGGGCCGTCATGGCCCTCCCTTTAGGATCGCCCCCAAATCTGGGGCCGTCCGATCTTGTTCAAGCTTGCGACTGGGCGGTCGGGCAGTCCGTCTACATCGACACCGTCTCGCATCAGGAGCACTGGGACGACGATCGCCTCGACGAGGAGATGGACCGCTACACTGAGGTGTTCCGTCGGGCGATCAACGAGCCCTCGGCCTCGCCGGCGGGCATCAGCGCCAAGGCGCGGTTGCTGCTCCGAGACCTCAAGGTCAACACGACCGGCTGGCACCCAGATGATGAGTCGACGCTGTCGGATGATGATCGTCTGGTCCGCGTCGTCCTGCGGGAGGTGATCAAGCTATGCGCCTGATCAGCCCGTTCATCCTCGCGGTGGCGTGGTGGCACACGAGGCGGGTCCGCCGTGCCACCCACGACATGCGCAGGGCGAACTACTACGCCACCCGGAGCCTGCGGACCCTGATCGCAGTCGCTCGAGGCCCGATGCCTCGAACAGTCAGCGGCGTGCCGGCGATCCCGCCGATGCCGGTGCTGTTCCGGTAGGGGGTGGTGGATCGCCACCCCCTATGACTAATTCGGGGGAACCCGATTAAAGCGCTGGCTCAAGCACTTGCGCCGAAAGTCTCCCAAGTGTGGACACTTTCGGGGAACTCGATCCCCGGATTGGGGGAGCGGCTCCAAATCTGGATCGGCCAATTACGAAACGGTTTCGCATAACGGACACGATGTCCGTTTTGGCCACCTCTAATCCGGGGAGGCCAAACACGACACCGTGTCGCTTTTTGAAAACGGAAACCGTTTCCGTTTTGCCGAGCCGGAACTCGAAGCATCCACGCCCGCCTTGGCCCTGAGGGGAGCAAAGGCTTGGGCGAGCGTGGAGGTCGGGGTGTGGCCGACCGGCAGCCGAAGCAAGGAGCGTGCGACTCTTCACGAACGCCGCTCGCGCAACCCGTGCGGCAGTCCTGCATCTCTAACTAAACCCTGTCACCGATCGTTTCGCGGCGTTGGGAACACCCGCGGGGATCGCTGCGGACAAAATTTCGGTGTGTCACGCAAAACTGAATTCGTTTCCGCTTTGGCACAGGTAGCTCAAAACTCGTCCGCGATGCCCGTTGGATGCACGCGTCCGATTGCTACCGCTTTTGCTACCCAACTCGTTGGTATCAGCTGGGATGAAGAACGATGAGAGAACGCGCGGAAGCCGATTTTCGATTACCTGTCAGGCCGTTAGGCAACGCGACAGGACACAGCGGGATGGCCAGGAGCGAATTTTAAGACCGCTGCCTTAAACCACTCGGCCACCCTTCCCGGCCGCGCCTGCGGCCCTCCGGTTATGGCTGCCCTGGTCACCGCGTCAACCGCGGAACGCCCGGTTGACCTGTCACGCCATTCCGCATATCTCACCGCCACGCCCGGGGCCGCCATGTCGGCGCGGGTGCTGTCCGGTTGTGGCTTTCAGGCCGCCCGGCGCGGTGGGGGATAGTTTAACGGTAGAACGGTGGACTCTGACTCCTCTAGTCCTGGTTCGAATCCAGGTCCCCCAGCCACCTAAGTTTTCGGCCTTTCAGCCGTATCGATAGCCAGCCTGAACCCGACCGCAGTTCCTGCATGTGAAATGCGGGGCCGCCTTGTTCGGTGCAACGGATGATGTCTCGGTCCGAAGGATCGAGTGTGGATCTTCCCGAGCAGGCAGGCACGGCACTGTTTATCCGATCCGTCGGGCCCGTATTCTTCCGACCAAACGCTGCCTTCTTCCTGCGCGAGTCCGTCGCCCGGTGCGTTTCAAGGATCGGCTGCCGTCCCTCGAACAGATCGGGGCGATACAATATTAACGACGCCTCCAACTAATTCCATCGATCCATCCGCATTGTCTACGCAGCTCATCACGCATCAGTTAGTTCAGCAGCAACCTTAAATACGCAGGCGTGGACTTGCCCACTTCACAGCGCTCCACATCAAGATAAGCTTTGCGCGGATCGTGATTCGATTCTGGTCTGTTGAGGGCAAGCTTATGATGCGGCGTTTCCTGGTTGCCGCCTGCGCGGCGGGCTCCGTTGCTATGGTCGGCCTGGCGCCGATGCCCGCGCAGGCGCAGAGCGCCGGCGCCCTCTTCGGCGGGCTGGCCGGGGGCGTGCTGGGCGGCGTCATCGCCGGCTCGATCGCCGCGCAGGCGGCTCGGGAGCGGCCGGTGGTGGTCTACCACGTTCCCAGGCGCACGGTCCGGGTCATCCACGAGGTGCGTCATGCGCCGCGCCGGAAGGTGGCGCGCCAGCGTCCGATGCCGCCGGCCGCCGGCCCGTCCGGAGCGCAGGTGGTGAACGCGTCGGCCGATCCGTTCGCCTCGCCGCAGGGCAGCGCCACCACCTCCGTGAACCAGACCCGCTGAGCCGTCCCGCCCCCGCCGCACGCCGGACCGACCGCATGTCCCGATCGAAGGTTGCCTGGGCTTTCCTGTTGACTGTCGGCCTTGCGGTGCCGCCGGCCGCGGCGTCGCCGGCTCCACCGAACCTCACGGTCGACAAGACCTTCGGAAAGGTGGCCGGCTGGTCGATCGGCTACAGCGAGAGCCTGGGCGGCTGCCTCGCGGCGGCGAGCTACGGGGATGGCACGACCCTGTGGTTCGGCTTCGGCGGCGCGCGCGGCTCATCCTACCTCGCGCTCACGAACGCCAAATGGCGCTCGTTGGAAGTCGGCGGCCAGTACGACATCCAGATGATCGCCGGTCATGAGAAGTGGCGCGGCACCTTCACGGGCTTCGAGCGCGGGGACGCCCACGGTCTGTTCCAGTCGGGCCTCAAGGAGCGGTTCGTCGCCGATCTGTCCAATGCCGGCAGCATCAGCGTGATCTTCCAGGGGCGGCAGATCGCGGTCTTGTCCCTCGTCGGGTCCACGGAGGCGTTCGACGCCGTGATGGGCTGCCAGAAGGACGTGATCAGTGCCGCCGCCAAGGAGGCGCCGGGGCTGACGAAACCGCGCAAGCTCGAGGCCGGCATGGTCAGCACCGGGACGGGCTTCTACGTCTCGGAGCGCGGGCACCTGCTCACCAACAACCACGTCGTCGAATCCTGCTCGGACTTTTCCGTCCGGCAGCCCGGCCGTCCCTTACTGACGGCGCGGCTCGTGGCGCGGGACGCGACCAACGACTTGGCGGTGCTGGCTACCGATACCCCGCAGAAGGCCGTGCCGCCCCTGTCGGTCCGGGCGCGGCTCGGCGAGAACGTCTATGTCTACGGCTACCCGCAGAGCGATGTCCTCGCTTCCACCGGCAACTTCACCATCGGCAACGTCACGGCCACCGCGGGATCGGGCGACGACACACGCAAGATTCAGATCTCGGCGCCGGTCCACCAGGGCAATAGCGGCGGCCCCGCGCTCGACCAGTACGGGAACGTCATCGGGGTGGTCCAATCCAAGCAGGTGGCCTTCGCCTCGGGTGACGTGCCGCAGAACGTGAACTTCGCGATCAAGTCGACGATCGCCTTGAATTTTCTGGAGGCGAACGGCGTCGAGGCTCCGATCACCGTGCGCACCACCGACCCGATGGACGGTGCCGGGATCGCCGAGAAGGCCCGGGATTTCACGGTTCAGGTCGTCTGCCACTGAACGCGGGCGTCTCAGTCGGAACGCACGCTGGGCGGGCCGGCATGTGAGGCGCGCGAGCGACAAGCCCTCCTATCTGAGGGCTTGAGGTCCACAGCCGAAAAATCCTTGAGGCCTCATGGCGAGCAACCGAGCGTCGACGCCCCGTTGACGTGCGGCGGCGGCGATGCCTAACAATCTGGCCATGCGCCGGTGCCTGCCCCAGATGGTCCAAGGCCGCGCGATCATCGGGATGGTCGCGCTCTACGCGCTGCTGCTCCAGGCCTTCCTTGGCTTCGCCACGCCGGCCCATGCCTTTGGGACATCCGGCGCGGTGCTATGCGCCGAGCACGATTCCGGCACGCCCGATAACGGGGCGGCTCCGCTCCATGCCCATCCGTGCTGCACGCTGGTGCAGGCGGTCGGCGTGGCGCTGCCCCCGTCTGAGCCGGTCGCCGTCGCGTGGCCATTCGCGCCGGCTCTGCGCCTGGCCTGGCGGCCGGAAGCCGAGCGACCGAAGACCGGTCCGCCACCTTCAGCCACCTCTGCCCGAGGTCCGCCCGCCGCCTGACGATCCCGTCTTCCGATCGTTCAGGCCCGGACCGTTCCCATGTCGATTCTCCTGCACGGCAGCGCCCCCGCCTTCGGGGCCGTCGCCGCTTGGCGTGCCTCCCGCGAGGCCGTCTATCGTGCCGTGTGGCGCTGGCACTTCTATGCCGGGCTGCTGTGCCTGCCGTTCCTGATCAGCCTGTCGTCGACCGGGGCGCTCTACGTGTTCAAGGACGAGATCAACGGCAGCCTGTTCGCCTACCGGACCCGCGTGGTCATCCAGGCGACGGCGCCCCTCGGGCCGGACCGGCTAATCTTCAACGCCCTGCAAGTGGAGCCAGACGCGGTACCGGTTTCCTACACGGACCCCGCCGCGCCCGACGCCTCGGCCGTGGTCACCCTGTCGAAGGACGGCCGCAAGCGCCTCGTCTACCTCGATCCCTATACCGGCTCCGTGCTCGACCGCGTCGACCGCGACGGCGAGTTCATGATGGTCGTGCGCGGGCTGCACAGCCTCAGCTATTTCGGGCCCTTCGCCAACGCGTTGGTCGAGGTGGTGGCGGGCTTCGCCATCGTTCTTGTGATCACGGGCCTGTACCTCTGGTGGCCGCGCGGCCAGACCGGCGGCGTCGTCAGCCTGCGCGGGACCCCGAACCGCCGGGTCTGGTGGCGGGACCTGCACGCCGTGACCGGGCTCGTGGCCGGGGGCGGCCTGCTGTTCCTGGCGATCACCGGGCTGCCCTGGTCGATCTGGTGGGGGCAGCAGCTGCGCACCTGGTCGAACGCCGCCGGCCTCGGCCAGCCCGCGATCCTGTGGGCCAACCGTCCGGTCTCGACGGTGCCGATGCGGGCGCGGCTGCCGGATGCCGGCTGGACCCTGCAGGATGCGCCGGTGCCGCGCTCGCGGCCGGCCGCCAGGGCTGTGGAGCCCATCGGGATCGATCAGGCCGCTGCGATCCTGACGCGGCTCGGGATGCCGCCAGGCTACGAACTCGCGCTGCCGGTTGGCGCCGACGGGGTTTATGCCGCGGCGGCCTACCCACACGATGTCGCCCAGCAGCGGCTGATCTCCCTCGATCAATATACCGGCGCGCCCTTGGTCGACGTGCACTTTGCCGAGCTCGGCCCGGTCGGGCGGGCGGTCCAATACGGGATCGGGATCCACAAGGGCGAGCATTGGGGCCGGGCCAACCAGTTCGCCATGCTGGCCTTCTGCCTGGCCACGATCCTGCTCGCCGTCACGGCCGCCACGATGTGGTGGAAGCGCCGCCCGGCCGGCGGCCTCGGCGTGCCGCCCTGGCCGCGGGACCGGCGCGTGGTCGCGACCGTGACCCTGGTGATCGCCGCGCTCGGGGTGCTGTTTCCCCTGACCGGCCTGGCGATCCTGGGGATGATCGGGCTCGATCTGGCCGTGCAGATGGTCCGCAGGCGCGAGGCGGCCTGATCTGACGATAGCGGGCTCGATGCCCGTGTCGACCGACCGCATGACTCTGCACAGGCGGTCCGGCTTCCTCGGGACCGGGCTGATCCTGCTCGCCCTGTGGGTGCAGGCCCTCGCGCCGGTGGCCGCCCTGCGGATGGCGCTGGCCCTGCCCGAGCTGCAAGGTGCGATCCTGTGCGGACACCCGCCGGATGGAGACGCGATCGGCGCGTCTGTGGACCAGCCGATGGCGCCGCCAACCTGCGACGTGTGCCGGCTGTGCCGCGCCGGGATGGTCCCCCCGCCCAATCCTGAAGCTCCCGGCCTCGCCCGCCTGCTGCGCTGGGTCACGCCGGTCTGGCCGATCCCGCCCCCGTCCCGTCCGAAGCCGGCGCCGCGCGTCGCAGGCCAACCGCGCGCGCCACCCGTCCTTGCCTGATCACGGCTTCCATTCGGGCGGCGACCGCGCCGTCCGGCTCCACGACCGATCAGACGAGACTTTTGAGATGTCGATTCACCAGGCCGCATCGCGGTTCGGCACGCTGGCCGTGCTCCTCGCAGGCACGGCCCTGCCCGCAACGGCGCAGCAAGCCGTCACGCTGGACGAGCTTTCCGTCGAAGGCGAGGCCAGTCCCGGCGCGGGCCAACCCGCTGTCGCCGTGCCCTTCGGCGTGGCCGCGCCCCAGGGCTCGGCCCCCTCGGTGATCGAGCACCCGGTCGGCCAGGTCGTTACCGGGATCGGGCGCGACAACACCATCACGAACCGGCCGGCGACCAGCATCGGCTCGGTGCTGGTGAACAGCCCCGGCGTCACCGTCCGCCAGGGCAATGGCGGGCGCGACGTGATCATCTCGATCCGCGGCAACAACGCCCGCTCCACCGGCGTGATCAAGAATACGGTGGTGCTGGAGGATGGCTTCATCCTCACGCAGCCAGACGGTGCGTCCCGCTTCGACCTGACCGACCCGCGGGCCTACAGCCGCATCGACGTGTTCCGCGGCCCGCAATCGCCCCTGTTCGGCAACTACGCCACGGGCGGCGCCATCGCGTTCCGCACCCGCACCGGCCGGGAGATCGACGGCTACGAGATCGGGACCGACGCGGGCAGCTTCGGCTACCTCAGCAACTATTTCACCGTCGGCAAGGCCAGCGGCCCGTTCGAGATCAGCCTGTTCGCCAGCGATGTGCGCAGCAACGGCTATCAGGATCACGCCAGCTTCGACACGCAGACCATCAATCTCCTGGCGAGCTACACGCCGACGCCGGACAATCGCTTCACCCTGAAGGTGATCAACAGCACGCTCGACACCAATCTCGCGGCCCGCTCCTCGCTGGCGCAGTACCGGATCAACCCGTACCAGCGGGGCTGCGCCGCGGCCGCGAGCGCGGCGCCCGGCTGCACGACCTTCAGCCTGTTCCGCAACGGCGCGTTCGGGGCGACCGTGCCGGTGACCGCGGACGAGGGCGGGTTCGGGCGCAAGGACCGGCGGACCATCGTGGCGGCGCGCTGGGAACACGACATCGACGCGTTCACCACCTGGCGGACGCAGCTCGGCTTCGACGAGCGCAACTTCAACCAGCCGTTCTACACCAACGCTTTCCTGGGCTCCTTCCCGGCCTGGAATTTCCTCACCGACGTGACCCGGCGCGGCGACCTATTCGGCCTGCCGGCGGTGGGCTACGTGGCGCTCGCCTACAACACGATCGACATCCATACGCCCACCTACAACCTGACGCCGTTCGGCGCGTCCCGCCTCGGGGCGCTGATCGGCGTTCAGGATGCGGGACAGTCCAATCTCGGCGGCCGGGCGCGGCTCGAACTCGCCCTGTCCGAAAGCTGGACCGGCGTTTTGGGCATCAGCGCCGAGAGCACCGCCATCAACGGCCGTAACCTCGCCTACAGCTACGCGGCGAGCGGCACGACCCGCACGGTGGCGGATGCCGACCGCAACTTCCTCAACGTCGCCCCCGAACTCGCCCTGGTCTACCGGCCGGACGACGCCTGGGCGTTCCGTGGCCGGGTCGCCACCGGCTACACCACGCCGGCGGCGGGCAACCTGTTCGTCACGCCGGCGGGGCTGCCCGGCAACAACACCCAGCTCCAGACCCAGGAGAATCTCGGCTTCGACCTCGGGGCGGATTGGAGCCCGACCGAGACCCTGCGCCTCAGCGTGACCGGCTTCTACGAATTCTTCCGCAACGAGCTGGTCTCGCAATCGCCGGGCGCGGGGCTCCTGGCCTACACGTTCAACGCGCCGGCCTCCGAGCACCGGGGCGTCGAGGTCGGAGCCGACTGGGCCTTCGCGCCGGGCTGGCGCGGGGTCCTGGCCTACACGTTCGATGACCAGATCTACACGCGCTACACCGAGCAGCTGAGCGCCGGCAGCCTCACCCGCCTGTTCGACCGGGCGGGCAACCGGATCCCCGGCGTGCCGGCCCATCAGCTCCTGGCGCGGATCGGCTACGATGTGCCCACCGGGCCGCTCGCCGGGCTCGGGGCCTTCGTCGAGACCGTCATGCAGGGCGATTTTGACATCGATAACGCCAACCTGCTGAAGGCGCCGGGCTACGCGATCGTCAACGCCAACGTCCACTATGCCACGGAGCTAACCGGCGGCTACGCGAAGCGGCTGAACCTCTACCTGGAAGTGCGCAACCTGTTCGACACGACCTACGTCGCCTCGGCCCAGAACCTCGCCAACTCGATCAGCGGCGCCACCGGCCTCCAGAACGGCGCCGGGGTGCTGGCGGCCACCACCGGGTCCGTGTTCGCGGGTGCGCCACGCAACATCGTCGGGGGATTCCGTCTGGCATTCTGATAACCGCGTCCACGGGTCCGCCGTGGTGCCCTGGCCGAGCTTGCACTAAGCTCCTGATCCGAACGCCGGATCGATGCGGGCGCGCGGCCCGGTCTGCGCGGTGAGGCGCGATGACGAAAAAAACCGGCGCGGTGATCGGATGAGGCGGCGGACCATCATTGCCGGGCTGTCGTGCGCCCTGGCGGGCTGGCCGCTGGCGCCACGGGCGCAGGAGCAGGCCCGGGTGGCGGCGCTCTGGCCGTTCGTGGACGGCGGCGCCGAGGGTCGCTCGCTGGCGCGCGCCTTCCGGTCGGCCCTGGGGGATCACGGCCAGACGAACCTTCAGGTCGATGATCGCTGGGGCGGCGCGGATGTGGAGCGCACCCGTGTGCTGGCGGCCGACATCGTAAAGACGAATCCGCACGTGATCTTCGCGTTCCTCAATGCGCAGCTCTCCGCGGTGTCTGCGCTGACGAAGACGATCCCGATCATCTTCGTCGGCGCCTCCGACCCGGTCGGGTCCGGCTATGTCGCGAGCCTGCAGAGACCCGGCGGCAACATCACGGGCTTCACCCTGTACGAGGCGTCGCTGGCGGGGAAATGGCTGGCGGCGCTCAAGGAGGCGGCTCCGACGCTCCGCCACGTCACGCTGCTCTCCAACGCGAACACCGAAGTGCGGCGCGGCAATTTTTACACGGAGGCGCTCGGGGTTACAGGCACCGCCGTCGGCTTGGAGACCGCGGTGGTCATGGTCAGCTCCGCAGACGCGATCGACCCGGTCATTGCCGCCCTCGGCCAGCGGGGAGATGCGGGGCTGATCGTGGCCCCCGGCACCTTCAGCGAAGCGAACGGCGACCGCATCGTCGCCCTGACGGCCGAGCATCGCGTCCCGACGGTGTTCGCGATCCGCCGCTTCGCGCATCGCGGCGGCCTGATGTCGTACGGCCCCGACCCAGCCGACGCGGTCCGTCGCGCAGCCTCCTACGTGGATCGCATCCTCCATGGCGAGAAACCGGCAGCGCTTCCGGTGCAGGCGCCGACGAAGTTCGACTTCATCGTTAACCTGAAGACGGCGCAGGCTTTGGGACTGACGATCTCATCGGCGTTGCTCGCCCAAGCGGACGAGATCGTCGAATGACGGCGACCGCTACGGTCCCGGTTGCCTCGGACCGGACCATCCCGGCCGAGCGGTTCCGCCTCCCGCTCGCGGGAAAGTTCGCCGTCGCCTTCGTGGGCCTCGTGACGCTGGTCCTGCTCATCAACGGCGCCGTCGACCTGTTCCTCAACTACGGCGACGCCAAGCGGACCGCGATCGAGGTCCAGCGCGAGAAGGCGCACGCGGCCGCGGAGCAGGTCGAGTCCTTCATCTCCGAGATCGAGAGCCAGATCGGCTGGACGACCCGGGCCGAGTGGCGCCGCATCTCCCCGGAGCAGCAGCGCTACGACTTCATCCGGCTGCTGCGGCAGGCGCCCGCCATCACGGAGGTCGCCTATCTCGATCCGAGCGGCAAGGAACAGCTGCGGGTCTCGCGCCTCGAACCGGACGTCGTCGGCAGCGGCAAGGATTTCTCCACCGCGCCGCGCTTCACCCGGGCGATCGCCGACAAGGTCTGGTTCGGCCCGGTCTATTTCCGGCGGGGATCGGAGCCGTACATGACCGTGTCGGTGGCCCATGCCGGGCGCGACCCGGGCGTGACCGTGGCCGAGGTCAACCTGAAGCTGATCTGGGACGTGGTCAGTGCCATCCACGATGGTTCGGGCGGCTACGCGTTCGTGGTGACGGCAACCGGACGGCTGATCGCCCACCCGGATCTCAGTCTCGTCCTGCGCGACACCGACCTGTCGACCCTGCCCGAAGTGGCAGCCGCGCTTTCGGGCCGCCGGTCCGGCGCCAATCCGGACGCGACGGATTACGAGATCACCACCGCGCTGGACGGCGGTTCCGTGCTCGCGGCCCATGCCACCATCCCGCGGGTCGACTGGATCGTGTTCGTGCAGCGGCCTCTCGGTGAAGCCATGGCGCCGCTCTATGCCTCGGTGGTCCAGACCTTGTCGCTGATGGGCCTCGGCGTGATGCTTGCGACCGTCGCCGGGACCTTCCTGGCCCACCGGATGGTCGTGCCGATCCGCCAGCTCGAGGACGGCGCGGAGCGCTTCGGTGCCGGCGACCTCTCGGAGCGCATCGTGATCCGCACCGGCGACGAGATCGAGACGCTCGCGCACCGCTTCAACCTGATGGCGAGCCGCGTCCAGGAATCCTACGAGACCCTGGAGGCCAAGGTCGAGGAACGGACCCGCGACCTCAACAAGTCCCTGGACGACCTCCAGAAGGCGCAGAGCCGCTTGGTCCAGTCCGAAAAGCTCGCCTCCCTAGGCCAGCTCACGGCCGGGATCGCACACGAGATCAAGAACCCCTTGAACTTCGTGAACAACTTCGCCTCCCTGTCGAGCGAACTGGTCGACGAGTTGCAGGAGGTGCTTGAGCCCGCTGCGCTCGATCCGAAGATCCGCGCGGAGGTCGACGAGATTGCCGACCTGTTGAAGGGCAATCTCGGCAAGGTCGTGCAGCACGGCAAGCGCGCCGATTCGATCATCAAGAACATGCTGCTGCACTCGCGTTCCGGGTCCGGCGAGCATCGTCCCGTCGAGATCAACGCCCTGGTCGATGAGAGCCTGAACTTGGCCTATCACGGCGCCCGGGCGGCGCAGCCGAGCTTCAACATCACCCTGGTCCGCGACCTTGATCCGGTGGCCGGCACTGCGGATGTCTACCCGCAGGAATTGACCCGCGTCCTCCTGAACCTGATGTCGAACGGGTTCTACGCCACCGAGAAACGGAAGACCGAGCGAACCGAGCCGGACTACGCGCCAACCCTGTCAGTGACCACCCGCAATCGTGGCGACAGCATCGAGATCCGCGTGCGGGACAACGGCACCGGCATCCCGGACAGCGTCAAGGCCAAGATGTTCGACCCGTTCTTCACCACCAAGCCGGCCGGAGAAGGGACGGGTCTCGGCCTGTCACTGAGCCATGATATCCTGGTCAAGCAGCATGGCGGCTCGATCGATGTCGCCACCGAGCCCGGCCAGTTCACCGAATTCACGATCACGCTGCCCCGCGACGGCGCGACGCATGCCCAGCCGATCATCGCCCAAGCCAAGAGCGAACCATGAACGTCCTCATCCTCGTCGTGGACGATGAGCCCGACGTCACCGACCTGTTCCGACAGCAATTCCGCCGCGAGCTCCGCGCCGGGCGGTTCGCGATGGAGTTCGCGCATTCCGCCCCCGAGGCCCTGGCCTGCGTGAACGCGTCGGACGGGGCGAGCCTGATCCTGATGTTCTCCGACATCAACATGCCGGGCATGACCGGTTTGGAGCTCCTGCCGCTCGTGCGGGCCGCGCGCCCCGATGTCCCGGTGATCATGATCACGGCCTATGGCGACGCCGAAACGCGCGAGAAGGCTCTGACCGGGGGCGCGGCGGGCCTGATCACGAAGCCGATCGACTTCGACCTGCTGCGGGCCGAGATCGAAAGCCGCCTGGGCTCCGCCGCGGGGCCGGCATGATCCCCGACCTGCCGCCCGCGAAGATCCTGGTCGTCGATGACGAGCCGGATCTCGAGGCGTTGATCACCCAGAAATTCCGCCGGCAGATCCGGGATGGGCAGGTGACCTTCCTGTTCGCGCATGACGGTCACGAGGCCCTGGATCTCCTGGCCGAGAATCGCGACGTCGACATGGTCGTGTCGGACATCAACATGCCCGGCATGGATGGGCTGACGCTGCTCGCGAAGCTCCAGGAATCCGACGACAGGCCCTCGACCATCATCGTCTCGGCCTACGGCGACATGGCCAATATCCGCACCGCCATGAACCGCGGGGCCTTCGACTTCCTCACGAAGCCGATCGATTTCACCGACCTCGAGACCACGATCGCGCGGACGCTCCGCCATGTCGGGATCCTGCGCGAGGGCCGGCAGCGGCAGATGCTGGCCGAGCGCGCCCACGCCTCCCTGGCGCGGTACTTCTCGCCCAATCTCGCCGAACGCCTGGCGGGCGACGCGTCGGGATTGGAACTCGGCGGCGCGCGGCGCGAGGTGGCCTCCCTGTTCACCGACATCGCCGGCTTCACCAGCTTGGTGGAGAGCCTGGACCCGACCCAGCTCGCCGAGATCTTGAACGGCTATTTCGCCGCGATGACCGATCTCGTCTTCGCGCACGAGGGCACCGTCGCCAAGATCGTCGGCGACGCGATCCATGTCCTGTTCGGGGCTCCGGGCGACCAGCCGGACCATGCGGCTCGGGCCGTCGATTGCGCGCTGGCCCTCGACACGGCCTCCGAGGCTTTTCGCCTGCGCTGGCGGGACCGGGGGATCGAGATCGGCGCGACGCGGATCGGCGTTCATGCCGGGCCGGCCATCGTCGGGAATTTCGGGGGCGGCCGGTATTTCGACTACACGGCCTACGGCGACACCATCAACACCTCCGCCCGCCTGGAGAATGCCAACAAGGCGTTCGGCACCCGGATCTGCGTCAGCCAGAGCGTGGTGATCCGGGCGGAGCAGTTCCGCGGGCGGCCCGTGGGCGACCTCGTCCTGCGCGGGAAGCAGGAGGCGCTGCGCGCCTTCGAGCCGCTGACCGAGCAGGAATACGACGCGGCGATGCTCGACCGCTACCTCGACGCCTTCGCCAAGCTGGAGGCCGGCGAGGCCGGCGCCATGCCGGCCTTCGCGGCCCTGGTGGGCTTGCGGCCGGACGACGCGTTGGCGGCGTTCCATCTCAAGCGCCTGCTCAATGGCGACTCCGGAACCCGCATCGAGGTGCGTTGAGGGTACTTACGCTCTCGACCCGCCAGCGGTCATCATTGACACTCGCGATCGTCTGCTGCGGCCGTCGAGTGTCCTCCGGAATGTCCCGTCCCCCCAGTAGCCGCATGAGGCGTCGCGACATCCTCGCGAGCCTCGGCGGCGCGGCCGTTTGGCCCACGACCGGATGTGATCAGACCCCGCCGCGGCGCCGGCTCGGCGTCCTCCTGGTCTACGGGGAGACACATCCGGACGTGCCCGTCATCGTCGAGACCCTCAAGGACAGCCTGCAGAAGCTCGGCTGGATCTGGGGACAGAACCTGACCGTCGATCTGCGGCATGGCGACGGCGACAGCGAAAAGATGCGCCGTCAGACCGACGAACTTTTGGCGAGCAGACCCGACGTGGTTTTCGCCCAGGGCGTCGTCGGGACGACAGCCTTTCAACAGGCGACCTCGACCATACCGGTGGTGTTCATTCAGGTGCAGGATCCCGTCGGCGGCGGTCTGGTCACCAGCCTGGCGCGGCCCGGCGGCAACCTCACCGGCGTCACGAATTTCGACTACACTTTCGTCGGCAAGTGGCTGCAGCTCCTGACGGAACTCAGCCCTGGGGTCACCCGGGCCAGCGCCATCATCAACCCGGATTACCGCGCGCGCTTTGCCGGCTATGCCGCTGAACTCGCGCGGATCGGGCCGCAGCTGAACATCCGTGCCGAAGCCAGCGGCGTGCACGACGTCGCCGAGATCGAGCGCGTGATCTCCAATCTCGCCGACGAGCCCCATGGCGGCCTGATCGTGCTGCCGGACGCGGTGACCGGCGTCTACAGCCGCCAGATCATCGATCTCGCCGCCCGGCACCGTCTGCCCGCAATCTACGCCTACGCGGCTCAGGTCCGCCTCGGTGGTCTTGCCGCCTACACGACCAGCGTACGCCGGGACGTCCAGCAAGCCGCCGGCTATATCGACCGGATCCTGAGGGGAGCGGCGGTCGGCGACCTGCCGGTGCAGGCGAGCGAACGGTTCTTGACCGTGATCAATCTCCAAACCGCCACGGCCCTGGGGCTGACGATCACGCCATCGCTGCTGGCGAAGGCCGACGAGCTGATCGAGTAGCGAGGGCCGTTAGGTTGGTCGACCGGACCATCGTTCGATCGGCGAGAGAAGGGCGCTCCTCTCGCGGCGGGATTCCACCTGGCCAGGAATCCGGCCATGTGTGATCAACTCACGAAGGCGTATCCAAGGTAGCGTCGGACTTCGATCGGGTCGAAGCTCAGCTTCTCTCGGAGCTTCTTGCGAAGCTTGCTGATGTGGCTTTCGACGACGCTCTCATCGACATCGCTGGTGAAGGCGCCGTAGACCGCGTTGAAGACCTGCTCCTTGGTGAGCCTGCGTCCGCGATTGCGGATCAGGAGTTCGAGGATCTGACGCTCGCGCCGCGGCAGCGCGATCGTCTCGCCATCGATGTCGGGGTCGCGGCCGTCGAAATACACCTTCAGCCGCGCGGTCCGATCCATCACCGCCTTGGCGGTCGAGCGCTGCGAGCGCCGCCAAACGGACTCGGTCCGGGCCATGATCTCGCGCACGTGGACCGGCTTGCGAACGACATCGTCGATGCCAGCCGTGAAGAGATCGAGGGTCTCCGTCAGGCAGCGGGTCTCGATCATGGCGATGATCGGCGCCCGGGACCGCTTCTGGATGAGCTCCGGAAGAGCCGGGCGCTGCTCGCAATCGCCGAGGAGGAAGCCCTGGACGGCGTCCAGATCCGGCTCCCGAGCCGTCTGAAGCCAGCCCTTGAAATCGGTTGCCCGTAATCCGACGGCCGAAACGCCTTCTCTGCTGAAGCTGGCGACGTACCCATCGGTCACCATCGGCCGCTCATCCATGATGACGTACACTACTTCTGTGCTCCTCTATTATTCATTCCGGTCGGCGACTTCGATTGAGAAAGCCGCCGCGGCTGGTTTACGCGGTATCTTCCGATCAAATCGCTAAGTTCTAGGATGAACAGTTGTGCTGAAAGTTATTTAGACATCTTTTATGGCGTTTTTTCGTATTGTTAATGGTTTTATGATTATCGCTGGGTCAAATTTGAGTCCGTAAAAAGATACTACTATATTTATTCTCCAGAATTACTATCGTATCGAATGTTATGATATAGTATTGAGTCGTAATTTAAAATTCTTGCTTTCAAAAATGCATCTTCGACGGGATTTAAGGCGACGATTGCCTATTTTCATAAAGCCTTCACGTCAGCCGCCAGCAGTGCAGGGGCCTGAAAGCGGTGCCGCGGTTGGTGGCGCATTCGGCACACGCCATCTAGGTAGGAACGATGCCATCGCTTGATCCACCGCCGCACAACTTCCCCCGCGTTCTGATCGGCCACGCGGGTTGGCGATTTCTGGGCGACGGCAACAATTTTTCTCTGTCGCAAATGGTGGGCCTGATCCGCGCATCCGGCAGCGTCAGCCATCAATGGTCGAATGTCCTGCGGTCCAGAACATCTCGTTATGGTTCACGGACAAAGACATTCATCATGCCGGAGAAGACTTGTCTCTATCAGAAATATCTGCCCGACCACCTCCAGGTAATCTCGGACAGATTTGCGACGTTTCTGGCTCAGGTAGGCTGGGCCCATTACGTCTTCTCCGATTACGTTAGGCAACAGAATGCCGGCGACCTCTATCACCCGGGTGATAGCCACACGACGGCCTACGGAGGCTACGAGGCGTCGACCGAGATCGTTCGCGCGATGGGTTTGGACGCGGACGCCTTCCAGCCGACATGGTCGATGAGGCCCGTCGACAGCTTCGATCTCTACGAACCGGATGAGGCTCGCCCGGCGCTGAGCGAACGCGTGATCGCGAACTCACCGCCGCTGGACGTGACCACCAACGGTCTCAATAACCGGGGGTGCGTGACGCGGATCGTCAATCCCCATGGCGCGCACCACCGGCTTCTGGTCTTCGGCGATTCTTTCGCGAATCTGTACCTCTGCTACGGCATCGCCCTGCACGTTCGCGAAGTCATGTTCGTGCATTCCGTAAGCTTCGACTACGAGATGATCGAGCGCTACCAGCCGGATTACATCGTCGGCGAGATCGCAGAACGGTTTCTGATCGAGGCGCCGGCCGAGGGTACCTCGCTCGCGTGGATCGTGCAGAGCAAGCTGGTGGACGACATGCTCAGCCCCATGGAGGCTGCGCAATTCGTGGCCAGCTACGAGCCGTTCAAGGAGCTCTACGGTCCGGCGATGATTCCGGTCCTCACGGAGGTTCGTCGTCGGTTCGGCGAGGCGTTTACCGGATCGTGAAGACGACCCCGTTCACCTTAGCGGGCCATTCCGCCCGCAGAACACAAGCAGCGTCGATGCAGCACCGGACTGCGATCAGGTCTTTTCGGGGGATGTCCGGGAAATGCTACGATCGACACGGCTGATCGCGGCAAGGGACGCAGGCGATGCCTGACCTCCACTGGCAAGAGGGGCCGGTCCATTGCACCGACCTTATGGACGCGTTCGGCAAGGTGTTCGGCTATGTCGGGCCGTGTTCCAATGGCGTGCGCGGGTACGTCGTCCAATCCGGATCCGAATGGCCGCCGCGGCCCGCGGCCTTTACCGACCACGCGGATGCAGAAGCGGCGCGCAGCTGGGTCGAAGCCGAGGTCGCCCGGCGATCGTTCCGGCCGATCCGCGTCACGGAAGGGCCGCCGGATGCGTGAGTGTCACGATGCCTCCGCGTGGCCACTGCCCTGCACCCGGATAGAGGTGAGCCCAGCAAGGAGTTCGCAGACAGCACGTGGGAACGCTATGCCAAGAGGCAGCGTGGTCCCGACGCGAAGGCAGCTCGGGTGCCACTTCCGCTAAATCGTTCACAAAATTAATGAAACTTGCGCCGGTGGCGCTCCCAAGGGGAATCGAACCCCTGTTTTCGCCGTGAGAGGGCGACGTCCTAGACCGCTAGACGATGGGAGCTTTCCGGCGGCGCCCGGGTGCTATAGCCACGCCCCGCCGGGGGAGCAAGGGCCTTCTCGACAGATTCCGTATCGATCGGTGCGGGTGGCGCGCGGAGAGGGATTGCGGTGGACGGAATCGACGAGGAACGGGTCGGGATCGTCGTGGAGGGGGGGATCCGGCTCGATCGGGCGCTGGTGGCCCTGTTTCCGGATCTGTCCCGGGCGCGGCTGCAGGATCTGGTGCGCGATGGGCGGGTGAGCCGGGACGGCATCCCGGTGCGCGATCCGTCCGCGAAGGTCGCTACAGGTGCGCAGATCGTCCTGGAGGTGCCGCCCCCGGCCGATGCGGAACCGGCGGCCGAGGCGGTGGACCTAGCGATCGCCTACGAGGACGACGACCTCGTCGTGATCGACAAGCCGGCGGGCCTGGTGGTGCATCCGGCGCCGGGCCACGAGAGCGGGACCCTGGTCAACGCGCTGATTGGCCATTGCGGCGCGAGCCTGTCCGGGATCGGCGGCGTGCGCCGGCCCGGCATCGTCCATCGCCTCGACAAGGACACGAGTGGCCTGATCGTGGTCGCCAAGAACGACGCGGCCCATCAGGGGCTGACGGCGCAGTTCGCCGATCACGGCCGCACCGGGCCGCTGGAGCGAGCCTATGCGGCCCTGGTCTGGGGCGTGCCGCATCCGCGCACAGGGACGATCCAGGCGAGCCTGGCCCGCTCGCGCCACAACCGGGAGAAGATCGCCGTGGTCTCCGACGAGTCCGGACGGCACGCCGTGACGCATTACACGGTCGCCGAAACCTATCCGGAGGTCGCCCTCGTGCGATGCCGGCTGGAGACGGGACGAACCCATCAGATCCGCGTCCACCTCGCCCATCGCGGCCATCCGCTCCTGGGCGACCCGGTCTATGGCGGCGCGTTCCGCACCAAGGCGGCGCGGCTGTCTCCGGAGGCGCGCGACGCGCTCACGGCCCTCGGACGGCAGGCCCTGCACGCGGAACTGCTGGGCTTCAGCCATCCGCGCACCGGCGAGACGCTCCGGTTCGAGAGCCCGATCCCGCCGGACATCGCCGCGCTCGTGGAAGCCCTCGCGAAAGCTTGAGCCAAGAGAATGAGCCAAGAGAATGAGCCAAGAGAACGCGATCAGAGACTGTGATAAGAAACCGGGTCTGTGGCGCGTGCGAAAGATCACGCCGGACCGCGTCACATCGTGACATGGTACGACCATTCGGCCGGACGCGCGTTGATGCTGACGGGGGAGTAATCAACCGCTACCGGTCCATCCGGCTCACCCGTAAGAGATGGGTGGCCGGGAGGGTCGGCTCAAGAGCGGCCCGAGTGGACGGCACTGTTGCCCGTCGCGTCCGCCCGTCAGGGGGACAAGAGTCCAGGAGAATGCCATGGCCGGTACGCTGCCCGTGCTCGCCAATGAAGGTGGCCTGTCGCGCTACCTCGACGAGATCCGCAAGTTCCCGATGCTGGAGCCGACGGAAGAGTTCACGCTGGCCAAGAGCTGGCGGGATGCCGGCGACCGTGAGGCCGCGCATCGGCTTGTAACCTCGCATCTGCGCCTCGTGGCCAAGATCGCCATGGGCTATCGCGGCTACGGCCTGCCGATCGGCGAGGTCGTGTCCGAGGGCAATGTCGGCCTGATGCAGGCGGTCAAGCGCTTCGATCCCGATAAGGGTTTTCGGCTGGCGACCTACGCGATGTGGTGGATCAAGGCTGCGATCCAGGAATACATCCTGCGCTCGTGGTCGCTCGTGAAGATGGGCACCACCGCCAACCAGAAGAAGCTGTTCTTCAACCTGCGCAAGGCCAAGGGCAAGATCTCGGCGCTGGACGAGGGCGACCTGCGCCCCGATCAGGTCAAGCAGATCGCCACCCGCCTCGGCGTGCCCGAGCAGGACGTGATCGACATGAACCGGCGCCTGTCCGGCGACACGTCGCTCAACGCGCCCCTGCGCGAGGAGGGCGAGGGCGAGTGGCAGGACTGGCTGGTCGACAACGCCCCGAGCCAGGAGACCGTGCTGGCCCGCGAGCAAGAGGGGCAGAACCGCCTCTCGGCCCTGCGCGACGCGCTCGGCGTGCTCAACCCGCGCGAGCGGCGCATCTTCGAGGCGCGGCGGCTCGCCGAGGATCCGATCACGCTGGAGGATCTGTCCGGCGAGTTCGGCGTCTCCCGCGAACGCGTCCGGCAGATCGAGGTTCGCGCCTTCGAGAAGGTGCAGGAAGCGGTCAAGCGTAACATCGCCAACCGCGAGCTGCCCCGCACCGGCATCGAGGCGCACTGATCGGCAGAGCCGGCGCGCGAGAAGGCGTGCCGGATTTTGCGCTACTGCCAGGCGTCGAAGGCGTTCTGCAGCACCTGGGCGCCGGCGCTCCCCTTCTCGAAGGTGAGCACCGCCCGCTTGCCCGAGGTGTAGCGCACGGCGAGATCGAACCAGTTGCGGTGGAGCAGCAGGTCGGTGTTGCGATCGACGTCGTTCTGAAGCGACGACAGACCGATCAGGAACAGGTTGTCCCGAACCCGGACCGGCAGGCCGGAGAGCGGGGAGCCACGGCCATTCTCGTCGTCCTTGGCCTGGAGCAGGCCGACATCCTGCACCGTCCGCGCGGCGTCACCCGTCTGGCTGAAGACGAGGCTCACCGTGTGCGAGGCCGGCAGCGTCGCGTCGAGGTTGCGCTGGATGGTCATCACCAGCGTCTGCCCGACATCCGGGATCGTCACGGTCGCGACTACGGCATTCTGGAGCGGCTGGCCCTGCTCGCCATTCACGGTGTCGAGCCGCCACGTCACCCGGCCGTTGGTCTTCGTCGGCTGCGCGTTGTCGGAGCCGGTGGCCTCCTCGATCAGCTCGGCCCGCTGGGCAACGGAGAGGTTCGGCTGAGCCGGCGACGGCGCGGCCCGCGCCGGTGCGCCGGTGTCCTGCCGTGCCGCGGCCCGCGGCGCCGGTGTCGCCTCGCCGCCGACCCGGTCACCGAACTTGGTCTCGGTGTCGGTCTGCTGTGAATCCGCCGTCTCGGTGCCGTTCGACGGCAGGTTCTGGGGCCGGTCGCGGAGCATGAAGGCCGCGACGGCGATTAACCCGATCACCACCGCCAGCACGCCACCCACGAAGGCGTTGCGCAGGATGTGGGAACGCCCGGACCGCGGCGGCACCACTTCGATGCGCGGGCGCTGGCGGCCGTTGCCGGCATCGCCGGAGGAAGCGGCGAGGTCCGGATCTTCGGGCGATGCCGCCGGCTCGGGAACCGCCTGCGGCTCTTCGGGCGCGGCCGACGGGCCCGGCCCGGATCGCGGCGACGAGATCGCGATCGGCGCTTCGCGCGGCTCTGGCTCCGCCTTGGGAATGACGCGCGCGAACGGCGGTATGGCGGCCGGAAGGATGGGCTCGGGAGCCTTCACGGGCTCGGGCTCGGGAACGGTCGGTTCCGGCGGCGATGGCTCCGGGACCTCCGGTGCCGCGGCGGGCGGCGGGCTCGGATCCGGGACCACGACGGCGTCGTTGGCCGGTGCCGGCAGGCCGCCGTGATCGACTTCGAGCCGCTCGATCGCCGTGTCGAGCGCCCGGCGCTCGAGATCGATATCGGCTTCCGACAGGGGCGGATCGAGCGAGCGGAGCTGGCTGATCAGGGCGTTTCGCGCACGGTCATAGACCGCCTTGCGCAAGGCCGGAGATCGGTCGGGCAGCGCATCGAGGGCGCGTGCCAGAAGCGGGTAGTAATCGGCCATGCTGCCTTGGTCCGCCCCTCCGGCCGCCGTCCGGCGAGGCCGGTCGAGGGCCGAGGACCGATGGCCGCTCCCGCCCCCGATGGTCGGTCATGGCCATCGGCCGGTGATGTTATGTGCCCGCCGCGCGGATCGGCATCCGCGAGCCGGTTCCTCCGATAGGGTGCGGGGCGGTCCGTCACAGGGACCGCCGCCCCGCCGTAAGCTGGTTCTAGATCAAGCGGACGCGGGCTGGATACAGGCTGAACAGCAGAAAAGATGCGTCATCAACGGGATAGGGCGCAGAGCCTCAATCCTCGAAGGGGTTGTGCATCAGGATCGTGTCGTCGCGCTCCGGGGAGGTCGACAGCAGCGCCACCGGCGCCCCGATCAACTCCTCGATCCGGCGGACATACTTGATCGCCTGCGCCGGCAGGTCCGCCCAAGACCGGGCACCTGCGGTCGTCTCGGACCAGCCCGGGATGGTCTCGTAGACCGGCTCGACCCGAGCCTGAGCCGCTTGGCTCGCCGGCAGATGGTCGATCGTCTGCCCGTCCAGCTTGTAGGCGGTGCAGACGCGGATCTCCTCGAACCCGTCGAGGATGTCGAGCTTGGTCAGGGCGATGCCGTGGATGCCGGAGGTCCGCACCGTCTGGCGCACGAGGACCGCGTCGAACCAGCCGCAGCGGCGCTTGCGACCCGTGTTGACGCCGAACTCGCGCCCGCGGGCACCGATGGTCTCGCCGATCTCGTCGTGCAGCTCGGTGGGGAACGGCCCTTCGCCGACCCGGGTGGTGTAGGCCTTGGCGATGCCGAGCACGTAGCCGATCGCCCCCGGGCCGAGTCCCGAGCCCGTCGCCGCCTGGGCGGCCACGATGTTGGAGGAGGTGACGAAGGGATAGGTCCCGTGATCGACGTCGAGCAGCGCACCCTGGGCACCCTCGAACAGGATGCGCTTGCCGGCCCGGCGCTGATCGTCCAGGAGCGACCAGACCGTGTCGGCGAAGGGCAGGATCTTGGGGGCGATCGCAGTGAGCTCGGCGAGCAGCGCCTCGGCATTCACCTCTTCGATGCCGAGGCCGCGCCGGAGCGCGTTGTGGTGGGTCAGCACCCGCTCGATCTTGGCCGGCAGGGCGTCGATATCGGCGAGATCGACCACCCGGATGGCGCGGCGGCCGACCTTGTCCTCGTAGGCCGGCCCGATCCCACGCTTGGTGGTGCCGATCTTGAGGCCCGCATTGGCGGTCTCGCGGAAATGATCCAATTCGCGGTGGAGCGGCAGGATCAGCGTGGCGTTGTCGGCGATCCGAAGAGATTTCGGCGAGACCTCGACGCCCTGTGCCTTGATCCGCTCGATCTCGTCGACGAGGTGCCAGGGATCGACCACGACGCCGTTGCCGATCACGGAGAGCTTGCCGCCGCGCACCACACCCGAGGGCAGGAGCGCCAGCTTGTAGGTCACCCCGTCGATGACCAGCGTGTGGCCGGCATTGTGGCCACCCTGGAAGCGGACGACGATGTCGGCCTGCTCGGAGAGCCAGTCGACGATCTTGCCCTTGCCCTCGTCGCCCCATTGGGCGCCTACAACGACGACGTTGGCCATGCCTGCCTGCTTACCCGCGACGGAAACCGGGACGGAGCAGCCCACGGGTGCGGGCTGCGTACGTCCTCTGCCGTTTCCGCGATCCGGGCGGCGAAATCAAGCAAGGCCGCCACATGGCAGCCGGCCTGCTTCGGGAACGGCGCCTATTTCGCTTCGGTGCCGGGGCTCCGGCCGGGCAGTTCCTGCGGCTTGATCACCGGCATCGAGCCGGATTCGTCGGGCTTCATGACGGTACCGGTCGTCCCGGTATCCGACGGCTTGATCACACCGTCGTTCTTCTGGAGCTTGTCGCTCAGCGACTGGTCCTTGGGCGGCGCGTCGGCGCTCGGGCGGACGCGATCCGGAGGCGTCTGGGTGGACGGCGGCAGGGCCGGATCGGTGTCGCGGCCTTTCAGCGGTGCGTCTGGGTTCTGAGCATAGGCGGGGACCGCAAACAGGGCCGCTGCGACCGCGGCAAGCAGGATTCTTTTCGACAAGACTGGTCTCCCCTCTCGGAAAACGTGTTCCGAGAGCAACAGCCGGGTGCCGGATCCGTTCCTATTCGCGGCCCGATGGGTCCGCTTCAGCCCTGTCGGGCAGCCTCGATGTAGAGTTCGCGCAGGCGCCGGGTCAGCGGACCGGGACGCCCCTCGCCGATCGACCGGCCGTCGATTTCCACCACCGGCATTACGAAGGCCGAGGCGCTGGTGTAGAACGCTTCTTGCGCCTCGTAGGCCTCGGCCACCGAGATCAGCCGCTCCTCGACGCGCAGGTCGGCCTCGGCGGCGAGCTTCAGCACGGAGGCCCGGGTGATGCCGGGCAGAAGCGCCGTCGAGAGCGGTCGCGTAACGAGCACGCGGTCACGGCTGACGATGAAGGCGGTGGAGGACGAGCCTTCGGTCACGGCCCCGTCCTCGACCATCCAGGCCTCGGCGACGCCGGCCTCGGCGGCCTGCTGCTTGGCGAGCACCTGCGCCAGAAGCGCCACCGACTTGATGTCCCGGCGCTTCCAGCGGAGATCCTCGACGGTGATCACCCGGGCGCCGGATTCGGCCAGCGGGTTGGCCAACACGGTCTTGGCCTGCGTGAACATCACAACGGTCGGCTCGGTCCCGGCCTTCGGGAAGGCGAAGTCGCGCTCGGCCACGCCGCGGGTCACCTGCATGTAGACCAGCCCCTCGGTGACGCCGTTGCGCGCGACGAGTTCGGTCTGCAACTTCTCCCATCCGGCCGCATCGTGCGGGTTGTGGATGCCGATCTCGCCGAGCGAGCGATCCAGGCGGGCGAGATGCGCGGCGTTGTCGACGAGCTTGCCGTCGATGATCGCCGAGACCTCGTAGATCCCGTCCGCGAACAGGAAGCCGCGGTCCATGATCGGCACGCGCGCCTCCTCGAAGGGGAGGAATGCGCCGTTGAGGTAGACGATGCGGGACATGCGGGTTTCCTCTCGGGCCGGCGTATCACTCGACCCTGATGCGGACACACGGGGTCCGGACTTTCGGACGCTTCAAGCTCTCGCACATGCGAGCACGGCGAGAAAAGCCTTGAAGCATTGGCCGGCCGCCGACCGCAAGCCGATTTCCCGCCTGCCTGGACCGCGGCCGCGCGCGCACTGGAGAGCGCCGGCCTTCATGCCGACGCCAACAGCCGCTCAGTCGGCGCCCGGACATCGTCCTCCGCCTGACGCAGACGCGCTTCGGCCTCGGCCACGTAATCCCGGGTGAACGGAACCACATCCTTCCGGCGGACGAGCTGGATCTGGAAGACCACCGCGTCCTCGTGCCGGAACGCGGCCTCGGCGCTGGCGAGGTACCAGTCCCACATCCGACAGAACCGCTCGTCGTAGAGCGCGGCGGCCTCGTCCCGGTGGGCCAGGAAGCGGGCGCGCCAATCGCGCAGGGTCTCGGCGTAATGCAGCTGCAGCACCTCGATATCGGCGAGGATCAGCCCCGACCGCTCGATCGCCGGCATCATCTCCGACAGGGTGGGCAGATGGCCGCCCGGGAAGATGTAGCGGGTGATCCACGGGTTGGTCGGCGCCGGCTCGCCGGTCCGGCCGATCGTGTGGAGCAGCATCACGCCGTCATCCGTGAGGCGGTCGCGGGCGATGCGGAAGAAGGTGTCGTAATCCGCCGGCCCGACATGCTCGAACATGCCGACCGAGACGATGCGGTCGAAGCAGCCGCGGACGAGACGATAATCCTCCAGGGCGAACCGGACCCGGGAGGACAGACCCCGCTCCGCCGCCCGCGCCTGCGCGACCCGGTGCTGCTCGGCCGAGAGCGTGATGCCTCGAACAGTGGCACAGCCCGCCACGTCCGCGAGGTAGAGGCCGAGCGCACCCCAACCGCAGCCGATGTCGAGCACCCGGTGGCCCGGCCCGGCCAGGAGCTTGGCGGCGATGTGGCGCATCTTGGCAGCCTGCGCCTCCTCCAGGCTCATCCCCGGTGCGGCGTAGTAGGCGCAGGAATAGACCCAGTTGGCGTCGAGGAAGAGGTCGTAGAGGTGCGTATCGAGCTCGTAATGCCGCTCGACGTTGCGTCGGGACCGGCTGAGGGTGTTGCGACCGATGATCCGGCGGGCGAGCCGGCGCAGGGCCGTCAGAACCCGGATGCGCCGCAACGGCGGCGCCCCGTGATTCCGGGCGAGCAGCACGGTCATCAGCTCCGGCAGGCTGCCGGCTTCGACGAGGAGGCGGCCGTCCGTGAACAGCTCGCCGAACTTCAGTTCGGGATCGAGCAACAGATCCCGTTCCGCCGCCCAGTCCAGGAACCGGACCGTCACGGCGGGACCGTCTCCATCCCCAGCGCGAAAGCGGTGGCCGTCGGCGGTGACGACCGTCAGGGTGCCGCTCAAGCCGCTGACGGAAAATGTCCTCTCCAGCAGGCGATCGAGAAGCACGCTGCACCTCGCCGACGCAAGATCATCTTCGGCGTTCGAGGATGATCCGCGGCGGGCGACCGTCAAGATAGCAAGATCCGCTTCTGCCTCAAGATGCCCTGCGATCTTTGCAGGTCAGCCTTGAGATTTGTTGCCGAACACCCGCGAGAAGATCGTGTCGACATGCTTGAAGTGGTAGCCGAGGTCGAAGCATTCCTCGATCTGCTCGGGGGAGAGCGCCGCCGTCACTTCGGCATCCGCCTTCAGCAGGGCCAGGAAGTCGCCCTCGCCGCGCCAGACCGGCATCGCGTTGCGCTGGACCAGCCGGTAGGAATCCTCCCGGGACACGCCGGCCTGGGTGAGGGCCAGAAGTACCCGCTGCGAATGGACCAAGCCGCCCAGGCGGTCGAGGTTCTTCTGCATGTTGGCCGGGTAGATCAGCAGCTTCTCGATGACGCCGGTCATGCGGGCCAGCGCGAAGTCGAGAGTCACGGTGGCGTCGGGGCCGATCATCCGTTCCACGGAGGAGTGGGAGATGTCGCGCTCGTGCCAGAGCGCGACGTTCTCCAGGGCCGGAACGACGTAGCCGCGGACCATCCGGGCGAGACCGGTGATGTTCTCGGTGAGCACCGGGTTGCGCTTGTGCGGCATGGCCGAGGAGCCCTTCTGGCCCTCGGAGAAGAACTCTTCGGCCTCCAGGACTTCGGTGCGCTGCAGGTGGCGGATCTCGATGGCCAGGCGCTCAAGCGACGAGGCGACGACACCCAGTGTCGCGAAGAACATCGCGTGGCGGTCGCGCGGGATGACCTGAGTGGAGACCGGCTCGGCGGTCAGCCCCATCTTCTCGGCGACGTATTGCTCCACCCGCGGATCGATATTGGCGAAGGTGCCGACCGCGCCGGAAATCGCGCAGGTCGCCACCTCCTCGCGCGCCGCGACGAGGCGGCGCCGGTTGCGCTCGAATTCGGCATAGGCCTGCGCGAGCTTGAGCCCGAAGGTCACCGGCTCGGCATGGATGCCATGCGAGCGGCCGATGGTCGGCGTGAGCTTGTGCTCCAGCGCCCGGCTCTTGAGGGCCGCCAGCAGTGCGTCGACATCGGCGATCAGGATGTCGGCGGCGCGCACCAGCTGCACGTTGAGGCAGGTATCCAGCACGTCCGAGGAGGTCATGCCCTGATGGACGAAGCGGGCTTCCGGACCGACGATCTCGGCGAGATGGGTCAGGAACGCGATGACGTCGTGCTTCGTCACCGCCTCGATCGCGTCGATGCGGGCGACATCGAACACCGCGTCCTTGCCCTTGGCCCAGATGGTCTCGGCTGCCGCCTTCGGCACGACGCCGATCTCGGCCAGCGCCGTGGTGGCATGGGCCTCGATCTCGAACCAGATCTTGAAGCGGCTCTCGGGCGACCAGATCGCCGTCATCGTCGGGCGGCTGTAACGGGAGATCATGGGGGCCTCGGCACGGTCGGGACTGCGTGCGTGGCCGGTAGCATGCGCCGGCCCGGCCGCTCAATGCGGTTCGCGCAGGCTTGGACGACGCGATTGGGACGCGCCTCTCAGGGGACCCGGACCCAGCCCGGGCCCATCAGGCGCTCCTGCGGGCGGAAGCGGGACTTGTAATCCATCTTACGCGAGCCCTCGACCCAGTAGCCGAGGTAGAGATACGGCAACCCGAGCCGGCGGGCCCGGCGGATATGGTCGAGGATCATGAACGTGCCGGGCGAGCGACCGGCCTCCTCGGGATCATAGAACGAATAGACCATCGACAGCCCGTCCGCGAGCACGTCGGTTAGGCAAAAGGCGAGGGGCGGACCGAAGCCGCGCCCGGTAATCGCCGTGTCCGGGCCGCGCCGTCGATACGACACGAGATGCGTGTCGACGTGGCTGTCCTCGATCATCATGGCATAGTCGAGCACCGTCATGTCGACCATGCCGCCATCGCCGTGGCGGGCGTCGAGATAGCGGCGGAACAGGGCGTATTGCTCGGAAGCCGGCCGGTTCGGCTCGGGCGTGCCGATCCAGTTGTCGCTGCGCGCCAGGATCCGCCTCTGGCTGGCGCTCGGCTCAAAATCATCGACCACCACGCGCACCGAGATGCAGGCCCGGCAGGTCTCGCAGGCCGGCCGATAGGCGATGGTCTGGGAGCGCCGGAACCCGCCCTGGGTCAGGATCTCGTTGAGGTCGCGGGCGCGGCGCCCGACCAAATGGGTGAACACCTTCCGCTCCTCCTGGCCCGGGAGGTACGGGCACGGCGAGGGGGCGGTGAGGTAGAATTGCGGAGTGTCGCGCGGATGGCTCGTCACGCTTGGTCTTGGCCCTGCACCGGGTGGTCCTCGCGGCGCCGGCATATCAGTGTACAGGCAGCGCGGCCGGGCTCAATGCCCCCGGCCAGCTGCCGAACGAGAATTTCGCCGCCCGTCAGGCGCTTCAGCGGGCGTGAACCACGGCCAGACCGAGCAACAGGTCGTGGCCCAGCCGGCGATCCGATCGCATCAGCCCGAAGGCGATGTCGAGGAACCAGAGCAGGAAGGTCGAGACCGCGACGTAGAACAGCAGAGCGTGGACGGCGGCCGTGATGAAGTCGACGGGCCCGCCGCGCTCGGGGGCGACGACGCGCAGCCCCATCAGCCGCTGCCCGATCGTGCTCTGCCTGGCGCCGCCGACCGTGATCGCGCTGTAGATGATGCCGCTCGCCGGCAGGACCGCGAACAGGGTCCAGCCGAGCCCGAACGTCACCACGCCGATCACCGTGATCACCAGCGTCAGCAGGGCCGTGAAGCCGAAGATGAACAGGATGTCGAGGAGGTACGCGACCGTGCGGGCGCCCAGGCTCGCGCGAACGAACGGGATGGGCAACGAGGCCGTGTAACCGGGGGTCTCGAAGCGCTCGGCGTAGCCGGGTTGGGGATTCTGCATGGTGTCGCGTCCTGCAAGCGAGGCTGCGGAGAAAAAGGTGGGTGCGCCCTGCACCGGCCGCAAGAGCCGTCCGGATCGGGTTCAACGCTCGGCGGGATCGTCGGCCTCGGCATCCGGCGTGTCGAGGTAGAAGCGCTTCAGCAGGTAGAGCGAGGATCCCGACAGGCTGGTGCCCTCGGTGGCCAGGGCGATGAGGGTCGCTCCGGCGTCGAAACGGCAGGTCAGCCAATGCTGCCGGTTGCCCTCGGCGTAATCGACCCGGACCGTATCGGCCGCCGGCCCGGGGGCCGCCCGCAACAACCGGATGCCGGGCTGGGGGGCGACCGCCGGGAGGGCGCGGCGGCACGTCGCGACCCGCTCCCGCCGCAGGGTATCCTGGCAGGCGGCGAGCCCCCCGAGGAAACCCGCCACCACCGCCGCCCCGAGGAGCCAGCGGCGCCGGTGCCTCACGAGGCGTTGCGCAGGCGCTCGGCGACCCGAGGCGCGTGATAGGTCAGGATCCCGTCAGCGCCGGCGCGCTTGAAGGAGAGGAGGGCCTCGACCATGGCGCGGTCGCCGTCGAGCCAGCCGTTGCGGGCCGCGGCCTCGATCATCGCGTACTCGCCCGACACCTGATAGGCGAAGGTCGGCACCTGGAACTCGTCCCGCACCCGGCGGATGATGTCGAGATAGGGCAGACCCGGCTTGACCATGACCGAGTCGGCGCCCTCTTCCAGGTCGAGGCGGACCTCGCGCAGGGCCTCGGCGGAATTGCCCGGATCCATCTGGTAGGTGCGCTTGTCGCCCACGAGCGCAGCCTTGGTGCCGATCGCGTCGCGGAACGGCCCGTAGAAGGCGCTGGCATACTTGGCCGCGTAGGCCATGATCTGGACATCGAGGAAGCCGGCCTTGTCGAGCCCGGCCCGGATCGCGCCGACGCGCCCGTCCATCATGTCCGAGGGGGCGATGATGTCGGTGCCGGCCTCGGCCTGGATCAGGCTCTGCTCCACCAGAACCGCCACCGTCTCGTCGTTCAGGATGGCGCCGTCCTTCATCAGGCCATCGTGGCCATGGCTGGTATAGGGATCGAGCGCCACGTCGGTCATGATGCCGACCTCGGGGACCGCCCGCTTCACGGCGCGCACCGCCCGACAGACGAGATTGTGGGCGTTGAGCGCCTCCGAACCCGTCGGATCACGCAGCTCGACCTCGGTGTAGGGGAAAAACGAAACCGCCGGGATCCCCAGCCGCGCGGCCCGCTCGGCGTCGCGCACGATCTCGTCGACGGAGAGCCGCTCGACCCCCGGCATCGACGCGATCGGCTCGCGGCGGCGCTCACCATCGATCACGAACATCGGCCAGATCAGGTCATCGACGGTGAGCGTGTTCTCGCGAACCAGCCGGCGCGACCAATCCGCTTTGCGGTTGCGGCGCGGACGCTGGGTGATCTTCAGCCCCTCCGGCCGGGCGCTCTCACGAGCGGCCTCCAGGGCGATGGGACGCGGCTCGGGTAAGATGTCTGACATGCGGCTTCGGTATCGTGCGCGCGGTGAAGCGAGGATCGCGCGGCGCATCGGCGCTGGGGACGCCGGACTAGCACAGTGGCCGGGCGCGGCGAAATCAGACCGTTGACGTAGGGCACCGGAACCGCTTCAACCCGGGCCATCCCCCAACATGAACCCGGCCCCCCCGACGATGCACCGGCCCATTCCACCCGCGAGCGCACCGTAGTGCCCGGCTCCTTCCCGATCCGGCGCAAGGGGTCTCGTCCGGGCGACGCGCCGACCGATCGGATCGAGCGCGCGCAAGGGCCGGCGCCAGGCACCTGGGACACGGTGCTCGTCTGGTTCATGCGGGTCACGGCGCTGTTCTGGCTGATCAAGAGCATCGGGTCCTGGGCGACGATCCTCGACGTGCTCCCCGGAACGCGCCCCTTCGAGATCGAGCCGTTCGGCCGGCAGGCGGCGATCGTCTACTTCGCCGTGGTGGATGCGTCGGCGGCGATCGGCTTGTGGCTGACGAGCGCCTGGGGCGGCGTGATCTGGTTGTTGGCCGTCACATCCGCGATGACTTTAGCGGTGTTGACCCCGCAACTCGTACCGATGCCGGTGCCGCTGCTCGTATTCGGCCTGACGGTCGTGCTGATGTACTTCCTGCTGTCCTGGATGGCCGCGCAGGAAGCACGGTGAACGAACCGTTCTGATCTTCGCTTCAGTTTGTCTTTACCGCGAAGAGTAAATCGGGAATTCATCCTGTCGCTTAAATCGCCTTTCATTCCCGACCCATAGCTTAGCCATCATCAGCGGCACCGCATCGAACGGAAGCCGCGGCATCAGACGGTGAGGCAGACGATGAAGACCCAGAGCGCCCGAGTCGCGAAGAGCGAGACCCCGGAAGAAGTCCCGTCCGCCAAGGGCTCGTACCTGGAGGCGCTTCACCTGGTCGAGCGGCTTCACCGCCGGCTCCTCGACGTGATCAAGGACGAGTTCGAGCGGCGCGGCCGCGAAGACGTCAACAGCGTCCAGGCGCTGCTCCTGTACAATATCGGCGACAAGGAGCTGACCGCGAGCGAGCTGCGGACGAAGGGCTACTATCTCGGCTCCAACGTCTCCTACAACGTCAAGAAGCTGGTCGAGGCCGGCTACCTGCACCACGCCCGGTCGAAGACGGACCGCCGCTCGGTCCGAATCAGCCTCACCGACAAGGGTCGGCAGGTCCACGAGATCATCCAGGGGCTCTACGACAAGCATGCTCGCACGATCGCGCCGATCGGGGGCATCTCGGACGACGATTTCGGCCGGTTGAACACGGCTCTCGGCCGGCTCGAGCGCTTCTGGACCGACCAGATCCGTTATCGGCTCTGATCCGTGCGCGTCACAGGTTCAGGAGACCCGCGATCCCGGCGATGACCGCGTAGGCGAAGCCGGCATTGATGGCGACGCCGAACAGGCCGATCACCAACCCGCCCATCACGACGAGGCCGTCGCGCTCGACGAGGCCGAGGCCCACGAGACAGACGGCGAGCCCCAGAGGGATCTGCCCGACGATCGGCGCGGCCACGATCAGCGCCAGCGCCAACGCCAACAGGGCGATCCCCATGCCGCGCATGCCCAACGCGGTTTCGAACACGCTGACCCGGGGGCGCGACCAGCGCTCCAGCCGCCGCAAGATCGGAACCGCCCGGGTGACGGCGCGCCGTACATCGGTGAGCGCGATCGAGCGGCCGAGCAGGATCCGCGGCAGCCACGGCGCCGACATCCCCGCCGCGATCTGAACCGCCACGAGCAGCAGCAGCAGACCGCAGATCAGCGGGATCGGCGGCGGCATCGGCAGGCAGTTCGGCAAGCCGAGCAGCACGACGAGCAATGCGAAGGCGCGGTCCCGCAGAACCGCGACGATGTCGCCCACGGTGAGGCGCTCCCCCTCCTGGCTCGCCAGCACAGTGAGGACGTCTGACGTTCGTGCACCGGCAGTCAAGGATCCGCCAACCTTCGCTGTCCTGGCGCGGGCTCTAGCCGAGATCACCCGGCAGGCCAAGCGCGGGGCGCCCGCGCGATCCCATACCGGATCCGAACCGAAGGATTCACACCTGAGGTCGGCTCGATCTGACTTGAAGTAAATCTCAAGTCATCAGAAGCACAGTTTTCTGCGACTGGGACCTCTCAGCCGACTTTATCGCGCAACCCCAAATATCTTTCTGGTGGACCTATGATGAATTGAGCGGCACTCTACGTCAATTAACATGGGGTTTACGGACTCGCCACCGGGGACCGTTTCGTGCGCAAGCGCCGGACCGCCACGAAAAGCTGCAAGCGGACGCGTTTAGCTGCTCTGGCGGCCTCGGCGATCCTCGCACAAGAGTCTCCGGCATGCAGCGGCGAGATCGACACGCTGTTGTTCGGCAGCCTCGATGCGGGCGCCGCGACATTTCTCACCGTCGGGGCCAAGCTTGGGCTGGGCTCCCTCGACCACGACGGCTTCACCGTGCTGGCAAGCGTCGGCAGCGGTCGGCAGCGAGAACGCGGCGACTTCGGCCTCCCGCGCACGCGCTACACGTTCAGCGCGGCGGCGGTGCTCGGCTATCAATGGTTCTTCGACTGGGGCGTGGCGGCGATCTTCGCGGGTCCCGAAGGTTCGATCGAGATGCTGGTCGACCCGCGCGCCCTGGCCGCCTTGCCGGCCGCGTACGGTCTGCGCCTGCACGGCGAGATCTGGGCATGCCCGACCGAGAACACGCTCCTCCAGGCGACCGCCGTCCTGGGCTCGACGCGCAGCTGTGGACGCGGCTGGCCTGGGGCTATCGGGGCTGGGACACCTATCTCGGGCCGGAACTCAGCGTCTACGGCGACGAGACCGGCTACCGGAAATGGAATCTCGGTCTGCACGCGACCGATTTCGCCATCGCCCGCTACAGTTTCCGTGTCTCGGGGGGTCTCCAGACCGAGTCGGGCCGGCGACGGGCATCCCCTTACGTGGCCTTGGCAGTCTGGTCGCCCTGGTGAACGGGTTCGGCCGTGAGAGATTCGAGGAAGCGGGCCGAATCCTGCCGAATCTCGGTCCGGCGCGCGTCCCCCATCCCGCGAAGCGTTCGAAACGGCATTGCCATGCGCGGGTTGCCCGCCAGCCTGTCCTCGTTCTCGATCAAAAAGTTCCAGTAGAGGTAGTTGAACGGACAGGCATCCGGCCCCGCCTTGAACTTCACGTCGTACGCGCAGGTGGCGCAGTAATCCGACATCCGGTCGATATAGGCGCCCGAGGCCGCGTAGGGCTTCGAGCCCATGACGCCGCCGTCCGCCCACAGCACCATGCCGTGGACGTTGGGCAGTTCGACCCATTCGTAGGCGTCGGCGAACACGATCAGATACCATTCCTCCACCTGCGCCGGGTCCAGGCCGGCAATCAGCGCGAAATTGCCGGTCACCATCAGGCGCTGGATGTGGTGGGCGTAGGCGTGGGCCCTCGTATCCGCGACCACGTTGGCGATGCAGTTGAGCTTCGTCACGCCCGACCAGTAGAACCAGGGCAGGTCCCGGTTCGCGCCCAGCGCGTTGGTCTCGCGGTATTCGGGCATCCGCGCCCAGTAGACGCCGCGGACATATTCCCGCCAGCCGAGGATCTGCCGGATGAACCCCTCGACGCAGTTGAGCGGCGCGGTTCCGTCCCGGTAGGCCCGCTCGGCGGCCCAGCAAACTTCCTCGGCGGTGAGGAGGTCGGCATTGAGCGGTGGCGAGAGCAGCGCGTGGTAGAGGAACGGCGCGCCCGCCTTCATGGCATCCTGATAATCGCCGAAGGTCGGCAGGCATTCAGCGATGAAATGCTTGAGGGCTGCCAGCGCATCGGCCCGGGTCACCGGCCAGGAGAAGGTCGCCAGGTCGCCGAAATGGTCGGCGAACTCCCGCTCCACCAGCGCGATCGCCTCCCGGGTGGTCGCGTCCGGCTGAAAACCGATCCGGTCCGGCAGCCGATGTCCCTTGGGGAGGCGTTTCCGGTTGTCGGGGTCGAAGTTCCAGCGGCCGCCGACGGGCTCGCCACCGTCCATGAGCAGGCCGGTCCGACGGCGCATGCCGCGATAGAACGTCTCCATCCGCAGGTGGTGGCGGCCCTCGGCCCAACGGGTGAAATCCTCGCGCGGACACAGGAACCGATTGTCCGCGCGGATCTCCACCGGCACGGGCAGCATCTCGCGCCAATCCTGCATCATCTCCCAGACCCGCCACTCGCCGGGCTCGGTGACGACGACCCGCGCGGGCGCATGGCGCCCCACCGCGCGTTCCAGCTCCCCGGTGAAGCTGCCGGTGTTGCCGGGATCGGTCAGGCGGACGTAGTCGACGGTGATCCCTTCCGCCCCCAGCTCGGCCGCGAAATGGCGCATGGCGGCGAACAGGAAGGCGATCTTCTGCTTGTGGTGGCGGACATAGGTCGCCTCATCCCGTACCTCGGCGAGCAGGACGACATCCTGCGCGGGGTCGAGATCGGTCAGGCTCGACACCCGCCGGTTCAGCTGATCGCCGAGGACGAACCGGAGCGTGCCTCCGGTGCGCGATGCGGATTGCGCCGGCACCCGTCAGCCCTTGGTGCGCAAGGTCGCGCGGCCGCCATCGACGCCGATCACCTGGCCGGTGATCCAGCCCGCCTCATCGGAGACCAGGAAAGCCGCGAGCGCCCCGACATCCTCCGGGCGGCCGAGCCGCTGCAGGGCGTGCATCGCGGCGATCCCCTGGGCCAAGGTCTCGTTGCCGGTGATGGCGGCGGCGAGCGGCGTCCGCGTCAGCGACGGCGCGACCACGTTGACGCGAATCTGCGGGGCGAGTTCGGCCGCGAGCGACAGGCCGAGCCCCTCAACGGCACCCTTGGCCATCGCCACGGAGGCGTGCGCGGGGAAGCCCTGCGCGACGGCCACCGTCGAGAACAGCACGATCCCGGCGCCCGACTCCCCGGCACCGGCCTTCAGTGCGCCGGCCGCGGCCTGGACCGCCGAGAAGGCGCCGAGCGCGTTGATGCGGAAGTCGTTTTCCGCATCGGCCCGGGTCAGGCGCCCGAGCGGACGCAGGTTGATCGTGCCGACCGCGTAGACCAGGCCGGCGAGCGCAGGCCCAGCCGCCTCACTGGCGGCGGCGAAGAAATCCGGATCGCCGACATCGCCCGCCGTGACCGTCGTCTCGCCGAGTTCGTCGGCCGCACGCGACAGGCGCTCGCCGTCCCGGGCCGCGAGATGGAGGGCATAGCCGCGGGCCCGCAACGCCCGGGCGGTGGCGAGGCCGATGCCACCCGTTCCGCCGTAGATCAGAACCTGTCGCACGTGCGGTCCTCTTGCTACCCAACCTGCTCCGGACAAAGTAAGGCCGGCGGCGCCCCCGGGCAGGCGGCAGGCCGCCCCGCTCCACGTTCACAAGGTCGCAGGCGGCAAGCATGAAGTTCGCGTTCGCCGGCATCGACTTCCTGGGCGGCGTGTTCGAGGGCCTAGTCGAGGCCGGCTGGAGGCCGATCAAACTGTTCACCCGGCCCTGCGACGGGATCTACGACCACAACGACGTGCTGGTCGCCCGGGCGCGCTCAATGCGCCTGCCGATCCAGCTGTCGCGCATCCGCGAGCGCGACATCGAGGCTCTGCAGGCCGAGCACGGCAGGGATTGGGCTCTGGTGGTGGCGGGCTATCCCTGGCTGGTGAAGGGCTGGCGCGGCCGCGCCGCCTACGGCCTGAACGTCCACCCCTCCCCGCTGCCGACCGGGCGGGGCCCCTATCCGCTGTTCCGGGCGGTGCTGGACCGCTACGAGACCTGGGGTGTCACCGCCCACGTGCTCGCCGACGGCTTCGACACCGGCGATATCCTGGCCCAGGACATCTTCAGCCTCGAGGCCATCGAATCGCACGAGACCGTGCTGGCCAAGTGCCAGATGGCGGCCCGACGGCTCGCCAGCGGACCGCTCGGCAAGGATCTGCCCGCCCGCTGGCGCCGCGCCGAGCCGCAGGGCGACGGCTCCTACTGGCCCCGGGCCACTGATGCCGACCGGACCCTCGATTTCCGGCAGGAGGTGGAGCCGATCCTGCGCCGGGTCCGGGCTTTCGGCACCGTCGAGACGATCGCCCGGCTGGGCGATGCGCGGGTCTACGTGGCCGAGGCGCAGGGCTGGCGCGAGCGCCACGGGCACACGCCGGGGACGGTGGTGCATCGCCACCGCCGGCACGTGGTGATCGCGGCACTGGACGGCTACGTGCAGATCACCCGCTGGTCGCCGGTGCCTTTGGCCGAGGCGGCCCAGGTCGGGCGCTGAGATCGGGGCGCTGAGATCGGGCGGCGAGGCGCCGGGAACACATGCGTGACGGGCGGTGTTTCAGGCGATCCCGACCGTCACGGAGCCTGCCATGTCCACCCGCGCAAGTCTCGCCGCAGCCCTCGGGCTTGCCGCGCTGTTCACCGGCACCGCCTTCGCGCAGGGCGTGATCGTCGAACCCGATGATTTCGGCCCGGATGACGAGGTCGTGGTCCGCGACTACATCGTGAGCCGCCCGGTCGGCCCCGGCCCGATCGTCGGCTCGATCCCGCTGCGGCCCGGCACCATCGTTCCGGAGGACGTGCGTCTCGCCCCCTTCACGGATACGCCGAACCCGCGCCTGCGCCGCTACGGCTATTTCGTTGCGCCCGGCGACAAGGTCGTAGTCGTGGATCCGGCGACCCGCGCGGTGGTGCGCATCTTCGATCGGTGAGGCCGGTTCGCCTTACGGTCACCGATCCGCTAACACCCCGGGGCAAGCGAATAAGAAACGCGCTCCGGGGGAACGACCATGAAGGCCAAGCCATCCGCACTGTCGGGCGAGACGCTCCTCGTCTCGGTGCTGCTGCTGTTGTCGGGCGCGATGCTGTTCGAGTGGATCGTCGTCTCGCCCGACAGCCCGGGCTCCGCGCTCCTGCGCGTGATCGGCGCCGCCCTCGCGGCCTTCGTGGCGATCCTGCCGTTCCGCAGGGCGTGAGAGCCGCGCTCACCAGTCGCTGAGCGCCGCGCGCTTCCAGCGGTCCGGGGCGACGCAGCGATACTCGAACGCCGCGTCCCAGGCGTGGTCGCCGGGCGTGCAGGCCTCCCGGCTGCTGTGCGGCGGATTCGGTCGCGCCTCCCGGACCGACGCCGCCTGAAGCTGGCCCGCATCGCTCACCCGGAATACCGGCCCGCTTGCCGTCCCATAGACCAGGTCCCGCCCGTCGAAGCCGAGGGTGCGCCCATAACTTCCCTCGCGGTTTCCGTCGAGCGCGATCGACTGGCCCGATCCCAGCAGGATCGGCACGCCGGTGAACCGGCCGGCCGCCGTGTCGATCCCGATGCCGTAGGTCCCCTCCCCCTGGAACGAGACGCCCCGGTCGGTGACCGAACCGGCGAGGTTGCCCATCAGGATGCCGTAGCCGGTATGGGCGCCCGGCACCCCGCCGGTGGAGATCTGCAGGCCGACCCGCTGGCGGTTGCGGTCCGTCGTCGGCGATTGCGCCGAGACGTCGATCTCGGCGCCGATGCAGGAGGCGACCGGATCGGCCTCGTCGGTCATGTCCACGCAGTTGAAATTGCCCGCCCAGGACGGCCCGACCGGGCCGATCCCGTTGGCCTCCTTGAAGATCGTGCCGTTGACGGCGACGTTCTGCGCCCCCGTGCTGGCGAGGCTGCGATTGTGCAGCTCCCCCGTGATCGTCCACTCGTAGCCGGCATTGTGCGGCCCCGAGGAGCCGAGCGCCCAGAGCGCCTTGTAGGTGTGACCGGGCTCCCCCGTTCCGTCCGGGATGTGCCGGTCGACCCGCAGGGTCGAGACCGGGTCGAAGCCCGGCGGCCGGTTCCACAGGAAGGCGTGGCCGCCATCGAGGCCGCGCAGGCCGCTGCCCTGGACATCCCGAGAGAAGCCCGGAGGCCAGGCGAGCGGCAGCGCGAGGGTCGAAGGCTGGCCGGGCGCCTCGGCACAGACGGCGGCCGGCATGGCGGCCAGGACGAGACCGATCGGGATCTTGAGGCCGAGGCGGATGCGCATGATCGTCTCCGGATGTCCGGTGCAGGCCAAAAGTCGGTCAGAGCTATGCACCCAGCCTGACCGGTCGGCACCGGGAAAGCCATGACCCACGCGGCCGGATGGGAGCCGGCACTCGAACCGCGCGTTTGGATCCCACGGCGTGCCGTGCTCTGATGAGTCCCCGAGCGAGAAAAGGAGAGCGACCCGTGTCGAAGTCGCTGCGATTTCTGCGGAACTGGTTTCTGCTGTCGATTCCGGTCGGGCTGTTCGTCGGGCGGTTCATCAAGGCCGGCAAGGGACCGCCGTTGCGCGACGACGAGCGTCGATAGGATTCGCGGCTCATCGTCGGCGGGACGGAGCGTGTCGGCCATGCTGCTTCCGGCATGCGACCGTTCCGGTCATAGCCTCAGAACCGTCAGCTCATGCTTTATTTTCCTACAAATATAGATTTGATCAATCTATCATTAGCATTTTCGGCGCATTTTTACTGACATCGCGCCATCTTGGCCGATATCGCCAGGGTCATTCGGCCATGCCCCGCAACGCCCGGCCTCCGATCGGCTTCGTCGAGCGACGCGCCAGCGCCCGCACAGTGACGGCGCTTCTGGCCTACGCCCAGCATCCGGACGGGTCGCGCTTCCCCTGCCGGGTCCAGAATCTCTCCGACGGCGGCGCGATGCTGGAATTCCTCGGCTCACACGTGGTCACGCTGGAGACGGCCTTCGACCTCGTGCTGGCTAATTCCGATATGCGCTACGCCGTGAAGCTGATCTGGCGGAAGGAGCGGACCGCCGGAGTGTTGTTCTGTATTTGAAGGCGGGGCGGACTGATCCGGCGTCGCGCGAAGTCGGGCTTGGCCCGAAGCCGGCGGGTGGTTCGCTGTTACGCGAACCGATGACACGACATCCTATTCAGACAGCGCGCTTGGCGAACCAGAATGCGCCGAAGCCGACCAGCAGCGCCCCAAGAGGGAACGCGGCGATGACAGCGAGTTGGGTCAAGGTCATTTGATGCCCCTGAGGAGGTAACTCGCTCCCAGATGTAAGCCTACACTGGTCACAAGGCAAAGAAACAACTTCAAGAAAAAGAGGCCGATTTCGAGATCGGTCATGCTCGCGAAGTGGTTCTGCGCAATTGGCGCCAAGCCGCCAACCGCCACTGCCGCGATGGCGACACGGTTCATAGAGGTCGCCGCGAGCTTAGTCCGCTCGTTGTCTCCGCCAAGCAGTCACGCTCATCTCGTTGATCTTGGTCGACACGACGCCATGCGCAACAAGGATGCGTGGCAATCTATCGAATGTGCCGACCGCACGCCGTCAAAACATTCAACCGCCAGCACGAGACGTCGCATCGCCAGGATCGAAACGCGTGGTGCTTCGGCTAGCCGGTCTTGCAACGGCGCGAGAATACGCGCGCAACAGGCTTCAATGTGAGCCCGACATATTTTGAAGAAAACCTGAAGCGAATTGTATGGTGAGCGCGCTGGGACTCGAACCCAGGACCTACAGATTAAAAGTCCGTTGCTCTACCAGCTGAGCTACGCGCTCGCGTCCGGGACCGCCCTGCGGCGGCCGCGCGGGGACGGCGCGTTCGCAATAGGTGAGCGGGGCCGGGGGGTCAACACGGGGTTGTGGGTGGCGCGCTATGCCCCGTCGCCGCGGGCGCGCTCGACCACGCCCTTTGCCTCGGCGAAGGCGGCGTCCGGGTCGAGGGTCGTGGTGTCGAGCCGGATCGCATCGTCGGCCATGCGCAACGGTGCGGCGGCCCGGGAGGCGTCGCGGGCGTCGCGGGCCTCGATGTCGGCCAGGATTGCCGCGAAGGTCGCGGCCTCGCCGCGGCCGGCGAGCTCCAGATGGCGGCGGCGGGCGCGCTCCTCGGACGAGGCGGTGATGTAGAGCTTCACGCTGGCGTCGGGGCAGACCACGGTGCCGATATCGCGCCCGTCGAGGACGGCGCCCTGGGGATCGGCCGCGAAGCGCCGCTGCCAGGCCAGCAGGGCGGCGCGGACCTCCGGCACCGCCGAGATCCGCGAGGCGGCCTCGCCCATGGCGCGGGCGCGCAGGCGCGGATCGTCCAGCCTGCCGGCGTCGAGAGCGTGCGCGGCCCGGGACGCGGCCTCGGGATCGTCGAGGGACAGGCCGGCATCGATCAGCGCCAGCGCCACCGCGCGGTAGAGGAGCCCCGTGTCGAGATGCGGCAGGCCGTAATGGACGGCGAGCCGCTTGGCCAGGGTCCCCTTGCCCGAGGCGGCCGGGCCGTCGATCGCGATGACGAGCGGCATGATCTAAGCCCCAATCCGACCGCCGAGGGCCTGCATGGATGGCAGGAAGCTCGGGAAGCTCGTGGCAATCATCGCGCCATCGTCCACCGTGACCGGCGCCTTTGTGGCGAGCCCCATCACCAGGAACGCCATGGCAATCCGGTGATCGAGATGAGTCGCAACCGTGCCGCCGCCGGGCGCGGCCGTGCCGTCGCCCTCGACCACGAGGTCGTCGCCCTCCACGCTGTGGCGAACGCCGTTGGCCGCGAGCCCCGCCGCCACGGCCGCGAGCCGGTCGGATTCCTTCACGCGCAATTCGTGCAGGCCGTTCATCCGGGTGCGGCCTTCGGCGAAGCTCGCCGCCACCGCCAGCACCGGGTACTCGTCGATCATCGCGGGGGCCCGCTCGGCCGGGACGTCGACGCCTGTGAGGCGGCTCGCGCGCACGCGCAGGTCGGCGACGGTCTCACCGCCCTCCTCCCGCTCGGCCACGCGCTCGATCTGCGCGCCCATCTCCAGCAGGGTGGTGATCAGCCCGGTGCGCAGCGGGTTCATCATCACCCCCTCAATCACCACGTCGGAGCCGGGCACGATCAGCGCCGCCACCAGGGGGAACGCTGCCGAGGACGGATCGGCCGGCACGACCACGTCGGTGCCACGTAGGGTCGGCTGTCCGGTGAGCGACACCTTGCGGCCGTGGCCGCCCGGCCCGTGCGGCTCGACGCGAACCTCGGCGCCGAACAAGCGCAGCATCCGCTCGGTGTGGTCGCGGGTGGCGGCCGCCTCGATCACCGTGGTGGTGCCGGGGGCGTTGAGGCCGGCGAGCAGCACCGCGGACTTGATCTGCGCCGAGGCGGCGGGCGTCTCGTAGGTGATCGGGATCGCCTCGTTCAGGCCGCGCAGGGTCAGCGGCACGCGCCCGCCCTCGGCCTCGGACAGGACCTGCGCGCCCATGCGGGTGAGCGGGTCGAGGATCCGGCGCATGGGGCGCGAGCGCAGGGAGGCGTCACCGTCGAAGGTCGCGGTGACCGGCTGGCCGCCGACGACGCCCATCATCAGCCGCGAGCCGGTGCCGGCGTTGCCGAAATCGAGCACCTCGGCCGGGTCGGTGAGGCCGCCGATGCCGACGCCGCGCACCACCCAGCGTCCTTCGCCGAGGCGCTCGATTCCGGCGCCGAGTGCCTTCGCGGCGGCGGCGGTGCGCAGCACGTCGTCGCCCTCGAGCAGGCCTTCGACCCGGGTCTCGCCCTGGCTCAGCAGCCCCAGGATCATGGCCCGGTGGGAGATCGACTTGTCGCCCGGCGGACGCAGGCGCCCGTTGAGCGGCGTGCCCGGTGCGGCGGTGAGAGGCTGGGGAGGCGAATCGTGCGACACGGGGCGTCCGTTCGGGAAACTGGGGTGGGCCGGGATCCGGCGCGTCGCGCGGGGGCGCCGCGGCGCTGCAATCGGACCGTGAACTGGCGGCGCGGTTAACACGCGTACCGGCCCGCGTCATCCATCGCACCCGGTCGGCCGCCCTCGTGAAACGGGGGTCTGCGCCTCGATTGACAGGGGTCGAGGCCCCGACTAACGCGCCCGTCTTCCGACAACAGCAGAGACGACGAGGTGCCCGCCCGTGGCCCGACCCGAACTTGGCCTGAAGCGCCAATGCATGAGTTGCGGCGCGAAGTTCTACGACCTCGCACGCGATCCCGCCGCCTGCCCGAAATGCGGTGCGGTCTACCAGGCGGCGACGAGCCGCGTCGCGGCGCCGGCCCTGGCACGGGGGCCGGCCGAGGCCGATGACGAGGATGACACGGACGAGAAGGCTCCGGACCTCGTCTCGCTGGACGAGGTCGAGGCCGCGGAGGACGAGGCGGATCCGACGCCCGAGGACGATGCCGCCGAGGACGGGGATTCGGCCGAGGATGAAACCTTCCTGGAGGAGGAGGATTCCGGCGACGACGTCTCCGCCTTGATCGACGGCGATATCGAATCCGACGAAGAAAGCTGAGCCCCGTTTGCGCCCACCCCGCGAAGAGCCCGCGACGAGTCCGAGAGGGGTGGGCATTTCCGCGAAGAACCCGCAAAAAAGGGGTTGAGTCCGCCGCGAGAGCCGCCTATAGAACCGGCCTCGCCGGACGCCAGCCGGTCGGCGAGACCCCGCGGGACCCAAACCGCTGTGGAAAAGTGGGGCCTTAGCTCAGCTGGGAGAGCGCTTCCATGGCATGGAAGAGGTCATCGGTTCGATCCCGTTAGGCTCCACCATTCTTCCTTCAGCGTGACGCGGCCGGTCCAGGCCGGCGCCGCTGGGAAACTCTGAACCTCCTGATCCAGCGAACGACCGGCTCACCGGGTCAGGTGCCCAAGCGGCAGCGCGGTCGTGTACTTCACTTGGCCGAGCGCGAAGCTGGAGCGGATGTTGGCCACCCCCGGAATGCGGGTGAGGTGGTCGAGCACCAGCCGCTGGTACTGGCCGAGATCCTCCACCACCACCCGCAGCATGTAGTCGGCCTCGCCGCTCATCAGATAGCATTCCATCACCTCCGGGCGGCTGCGGACCGCCTCGTCGAAGGCCTGGAGCGCGGCCTGGGTCTGCTTTTCCAGGGAGACGTGGACGAAGACGTTCACAGCGAGCCCGAGGCTCATCGGATCCACCACCGCGACGCAGCCCCGGATGATCCCGGCCTCCTTCAGGTCGTTGACCCGGCGCCAGCACGGGGAGGTCGAGAGCCCGACCTGCTCGGCGAGGTCGGCGATGCTGATCTCGCTGTCCTGTTGCAGGCGTTCGAGGATGCGCAGGCTGGCGGCGTCGAGATGAGCCGGTCGGGAGACCATTTTTTTGTTCTCCGGTTTGCCGGGGGCATAGCATGCCGCCGATCGCGGGACGGCAGGAAAGTTTTGGCGGCGGCCATCGATGTGGGCGCCCGTTTCGGCATGCACCCACCGTCATTGCGAGCGCAGCGAAGCAACCCAGTGCGGCGGGCGTTCGCAGGCCGTAGCGGTTCCCTGGGTTGCTTCGCTGCGCTCGCAATGACGGCAAGGGAGGATTTAACCGGACGTCGCATCGGAGGCCGGCGGATGGCTCGGCACCAACGGC
>NZ_JAKSYK010000123.1:0-29216 GCF_022829425.1 Methylobacterium sp. J-072
TCGCCCTTCGCCTCTCCTGTCTCGGTGTAGCGGATTTCCGGCCGGTCTCCGGAGGCCGGCACGGTCTTGACCGTGTAGGTCGTCGCCCCGTGGCGGACCTGCACGTAGGCGAGGCGCCCGTCATAAGCGGTGGGCGGCCACCCGCACGCCTCAGGTCGGCATAGGAGCAATGAGGGTCGTGAATGGCGGGAACTGACGACTATCTTCGGTTGGTCCTCAATCTGGCTGCGGAAGAGGGAGCGTTCCTCGACCCGGTCGGGCGCGCCGAGGACGCCGAGCTGAACGCTATGGGCACCGCGTCTGTAACGTCTCCTGCGGTGTCGCTGATGATTACGAACCGTCAGCGAGTGGCGCTTCGTGAGCTTGGCATTTCCGAAGAATCCATACGGCAGATGACGCCCGCCGAGGCGCATGGGAAGCTTGGATTGGCCTAGCTGTCGTCACCTGAACGCGGATCAGGCGGCTGCCGGCGGCGGCGATGGTGTCGTTGCGAAATGGGCGGTTGTTACGGCGGGGCTGAGCTACAGCTCGCCGGTCGCGGATAAGGCCGCATGTGTACAGAACCGGGCCACTCGAACCTCTCAAGTTTCAAACACTTGCACGGCGCACGAACCGGGCAGAATCAGAGATGTGCCTGGGTGGGTGAGCCGGTGTGGCTCACGCGTCCGCGGCGGTGTGAGTTTGCGTCAGAAACGGGTTCGAACCGGCAGCATGTGATTGCCGCCGGCTTGTGTCGTGCATTGTTTATTCTGCAATCACGCAGCAGCGCGGGCCCGGGTCGCGGGCCGAGTGCGCTGCGATCGTGAACGGTTGATCGGCTTGCTCGCGCTGGTGGTGTCGACGGTCGGCATGTGCGTGGGCGCTGCCAATGCCTCAACAGCGGGTACGAATGCGGCGGCTCCCATCGCGAGTTCGAGCTCGCCGTCGAGCAGCCACCAATCGGTGTAGCGTCGATGAAGCGTCGCGGCTTGTACAGGCATGCCAGCCGCTGCCAGCGCGGTGAACGCGTGTTCCAGTGTGAGCGGGATGAACGGGATCGAGCCGGCGGCCGGGTCCGTGAGGTGACGGTTGTAAGTTGCCGCGGCGCCGTGTGCGAGTTGATTGTGCGCGGGGGCGATGAAGGCAAGCGTGGCCGTGTCAGCGAGGCCGGCGGTAAGCATGGCGGTTGCGAGGCAGTGCTGGCGATAGAGTTGCTGGCAGGCTGGGCCGGTCAGGGTCGGGTCGTTGGGCGCGATGAACAGGCCCGGGGTCGTATGCGCGATCTCCGTGTGCCGCGGGTTGGGCGGTGGGGCAGGTTCATATCCGGCTTCGCTGTACTTCATCTCGATGCAGATGAGCGCCCGGGCGCCGGACGGGGCGGTGCCGCGAACGACGACGTCGAACGCGGTGCGGTCGGCGGTAAAGCGTGCGTCGCCGCGGCCAGGGCTGTGCTCGAACAGGATGTCTGTGACCTCTGCCAGTGCGTCGGGGAATAGCTCTGCCATGAAGCGGGTAGCTAGCGCGGGGTCGGCGGCGAGTGGACCGAACAGATTGAAGGCGAGCGGCTGCGAAGACAGCAGGTTCGTGCGCAGGCGGCCGATGTCGTAGGCGGCGCCAGGTTCGCGGTAGGCCAGCGCCCTGGCGGCCACCGCGGCGATGGAGGGCGTCATGAAGTTGGCGCCGGTGCGGCCGGCTGCGATCGATATGCGCGAGCCGAGGCGGCGGACGCGGTGGGGGTTGGCGCGATCGAGATGGGTGCCGATTGGCAGGTCACGGTCCTCGCGCCAGAGGGCTTGGAGGAAGCGGGCCGCTGCCTTGAAGCGGTGGTCGGCGGGGACGAACACGTGGTGACGGCGGCGGGCAACCTCGGGGATGAGCGGCAAGTGGGAAGGGGGTGCGCCGAGGCCAGACGGGTCGAGGGTGTTGTGGGCGGCGAGGATGTCGCCGGTCTCATTAAGGCTACCAGCATCGGTTGGCGGCGGCAGGGGGATATTGATGTCCATGTCGAATTGCCTCGTGTCGGCCGCGGGTGTGCGGCCGATACGGGATTCCCGGGACGGGCGGAGGGATGAACAGGTGGCGGCGTAGGGCCGACGCCGACGGAGCATGGCCAAGCGGTGGGGAGGCCGGCGGTAGCGGAGGGCTGGGGTGGGCCGGTGGGCCCGCGGCGGTGTGGCGGCGGCGGTGGGCCTGCCCGGGGCCCAGGCGCAGGTAGAGAGGGGTTGGATGCGATGTAGCCGGTGGGACACGCGCTCGACATGCGCAGCCGTGCGTCAAAGCGCCGTCAGGTCATTGAGAGTCCGAAACGCGCCCATTGCCGTCATTCAAGACAACCGCAGTCATCCCCATAAGCGGACATCGTTCATAGTGATTGGGGCTTTAGGCCATTGCATCGAGTTGCGGTGCAGTCTACGCGGCATGGTTACAACGGCGCTCGGTCACAACGTGATCGACAAGGGCGCGCCGTGCGATCGGGATGTGTCGAGGGCCCCGACCGGATGCGCCGCCCGCAAGCTCGCCGAGAACGGACCCTCTCCGCGTGCCGCCAGCGATGCCGCCAGGGGCCCCTCCGACGCTGCTGGGCTCGCCCAGGTCACGGCCGTGCCGTTGGCCAGCGTCAATGTCGCGCTGCGGGCCGGCGCGCCGGCTACGTCCTCCGCCTGGATCGTGGGAGGCGAGAAGCCGAGGAGGGCGGCGTTGCGGCGCACGGAAGCCTCCAGGTCAGCGACGACGACCGTGAGTGTGGCAACGCCGACCACCCCGTTGCCGTGCCGGCGGACCGCCCCTTCCTGCACACGCAGCGATCGGGGCGTGACGTCGCCGCAGAGGAACGGGACGTCGGGCCGCGGCGAGCGTGCGGTGCGCCACTCCAGGCGGGCGCCGTCCGGGCGGTTGCGCCCGCCGGGGATCGGGTTCTGGATGTCGAGGCCCCGTGCCTGCGCGCCGGCAACGACCGCCTCGATCTCGTCGGGGAGCAGAGCAAAATCGATGAGCCCTTCGCCGGCTCGTTCGTAGACGTCCCACCAGCGGTTGCCGGGGTCGGGCCGCTTCCAGGCAATCAATTCCAGGTAGGCGCCATCCTCGAAGATGACGAGGACGTTATGGGTGATGCCGTTGGCGTGCGCGCCGCCGCGCACGACCGTGAAGCCGAGCGCCGCGTAGTCCGCGGCGGCGTCGTCGAGGTCGCGAACCGCGATCACGATGTGGTCGAGCACGAGTGACATGGGGTCTCCGGTTTCAAGCGGCGGGTTCAGGAGGCCGGGGCGGCTGTAGTCGATGCACCGGCCTCGCCCGCAGCCCGCCCCCGGCCGGGGACGGCATCGAGTAGGGCGCGGGTGTAGGGGGGGGCGGGGCGCGCGGAACACATCGGCCGTCGTCCCCGTCTCGACGACGACGCCGCGCCCGTCCGCGATGGAGAAGCCGACCGCGCCCCTCACGCCGCCGTCGCCTGAGGAGAGATCCGTGATGCAGAAGTCGCCGATCCGGGTGATGCCGGCCTGCCGCAGCACGCGTGTGCGCAGGGTCTTGGCGACGGCGGGGCCGGTGGAGAGAAAGTCGACGTAGACGCAGCGTGGGCGATCGTGGCCCGGCGCCTGCGCCTGCGCCTGCGCCTGCGCCTGCCGGATGCGCCCGTCCGGGTCCCGGGCCCAGCAGACCTTCTAGGCATCCAGTTGCCGGATCTCGGCGGGCCCGCGCTCGCAGACGAGGCGAGCGAGGGGGGCGTCGCAAAGGCCCCGCCCGGCGGTGAGCGTGTCGGCGAGGTGATGGGTCCAGTCGTCGGTCCCCTCCGAACCCAGGGAGGCCGCGACCGTCATCTGCGCCATGATGGCGGCGCCGCTGCGCCCGATCAGGCTGCGGTCCGCAAGGATCACGCGGGCGCCGTCCTCCGCCGCGGCCAGGGCGGAGGCCATACCGGCGGCCCCCGAGCCGACGACGAGCACGTCTGTCTGGAGTGTCACCGTCTCGATCGTCGGAGCCATGTCGTTCTCGTCAACTGGCACGGGGACGCGCGTGTGGGGTGCGTTGTGGGCCGGTGGCATCGGCCATGCCAACCGCATCGCGCGATGCGATGGGCCGGTTCATCGCGGCCATCATACCGACCGAATCGCCGAATCGTCGATCCGGACACCAGCAAAAAGGCCGAGCACCCCGATGAGAGGTTCGTTCAGGTCACACGTCTCGAAAGTAAATTCTATTCTCTGATTGAAATTTGGATGCAAAGCCTCGAAAGCCGCGGAAATTTGCGGCGCGCTTTTGTTGACGCAGGCGCTGGCATGATGAAGAATTACGTATGCATTTATTCACTCATTCGAATTGATGCTCCAGAGATAGAATGACTTCTATCGTCACCAGACCTTGCAAACGCAGCGACAGTCATTCCACCTTCCTGGCCCGGGGGGGACGAGAATGCCTGTTGCCGACGGAGTGTCTCGATGCCTGATCTCCGCCTCTCTCGCCGGAGAGTGCTCGCCCTTTCGGCGGTGGCGACCCTGCTCCCTCGGTCGGGCCTGGGCCAGACCAGTAAGGTCGCCCGGATCGGGCTCGTCCAATCAACAACGGGGGGGTCGGCGGCGCTTTACGGCACGGAGCAGAAGCAGGCGATCGAACTCGCCTTCAACGAGATCACTAAGGCCAGGACGCTGGGCGACATCGCGTTGCAGGCGTTCCACGCGGACGACGGTGCCGACCGTGGGCAGACCGTGAACATCTTCCAGCGCCTGATCCGGCAGGACAAGGTGGTGGCGATCCTCGGCCCCACCCTGTCGAACTCGGCCTTCGCCGCGGATCCCTTGGCCCAGCAGGCTGGCATCCCGGTCATCGCCAGCTCCAACACGGCACCCAACCTCACCAAGATCGGCGACTTCATCTTCCGCACCAGCGTGCCTGAGGATCAGGTGTTTCCCACCGTCCTCGCCTACGGGGTGAGGAAGCACGGGGTGAAGCGCGTCGCCCTCATCTACGGGATCGACGATGCCCTGACGCGCAGCGCGCACGACGTCCAGAAGAAAGCGGTCGACGCCCTCGGGCTAGAGTCGGTCGGCATCGAAACCTACCAGCGCGGCGACGTGGATTTCTCGGCGCAGCTGACGAAGATCAAGGCGCAGAAGCCGGACGCGATCATCCTTGGCGCCCTGGCCGAGGAGGGAGCGGCGATCCTGCAGCAGGCGAGGCAACTGAACCTCGACCCGAAGACCGTCTTCATCGGCTGCAACGCCAACATTTCCGCGAAGCTGTTCGAGCTGGCGGGACCGGCGGCCGACGGCATCCTCGTCGGAGCGTCGTGGTTCGCCGGGTACGACACACCCCGCAGCAAGGCTTTCGTCGAGGCTTACCGCAAGCGCTACGGCACCACGCCGGACATCTACGCCGCGCAAGGCTACGACGCCGCCTACCTGATCGCCGAGGCCATCCGCCGGGCGGGGACCGCCACCGACAGCCGCGCCATCCGCGACAAGCTCGCCGGCATCACCGACTTCGAGGGGGTGCTCGGCAGGTTCGGCTGGTCGCCGGAACGGGATGCCACCGTCACGCCGAAGGTTTTGATCGGCGACGGGCAGGCCAAGGTCTTCGCCGCCGCGCCGGCGGTCTGACCGGCATCATGATCCTTCAGCAATTGATCAACGGTCTCTCGCTCGGGGCTGTCTATGCCGTGTTCGCCGTGGGCTTCACCCTCGTGTTCGGTGTCCTCAACGTGCTGAACCTGTCGCAGGGCGCCGTCTTCATGTGGGGCGCCTATGTGGGCCTGGAGATGGTCCGTACCCTGCAGCTGCCCCTGCCGGCCGCCATGACGGTGGCGGTGATGGCGGCGGGCCTCCTCGGCGTCGTCACGGAATGGCTGGTGTTCCGCCCCCTGCAGCGGCGCGGCGCGCATCGCTGGATGGGCATGGTCGCCAGCCTCGCCTTCGCCCGGATCCTGATCGGGGCGGCGCAGGAGGTGTTCGGGACGCAGGTCATCCGCTACCCCGACGCCACCCTCGTCGATGCGACCCTCGTGGTCGGCGAGGCCCGTATCCAGGGCCTTCAGGTCGTCGCCCTCGGTGTCGCGCTGGCGATGGTTCTGGCGTTGGGGCTCCTCCTCAAGTTCACCAATTTCGGCCGGGCGATCCGCACGGTCGCCTTCAGCGAGACCGTCGCACGGCTCGTCGGCGCGCCTGTCGCCCGGGTGCGGGGGGCGACCTTCTTCCTCTCGGGCACCCTCGCTGGAGGGGCCGGCGTGCTGTGGTCGCTTCTGTTCCAGTCGGTCTCTCCCTTCATGGGCGACACGATCCTGCTGAAGGGTTTGACTGTCCTGATCCTCGGTGGCCTCGGCAACGTGGCGGGAGCCCTCGTCGGCGGTCTCCTCCTCGGGCTCGTGGAGGTTGGCAGCGTCGTGGCCGTCGGGTCGGGCTTTCGGGACGCCGTCGGCTTCGGCCTCGTCCTCCTCATCCTCCTCACGCGGCCCACGGGTCTCTTCGCCACCCGGGAGGCGAAGCGGGCATGAGCGACCTGTACGCGGCCTACGAGAACGTCATCGACCTCTGCCTGCTGAACGCCGTCCTAGCCTTCAGCTGCCTCCTCCTGTTGCGGGTCAACCTCCTCTCGCTGGCGACCGGCGGACTCATGGCGATCGGCGCCTATCTGTCGATCTGGCTGACCATGCGAGAGGGCTGGCCCTTCGGCCCGGCCCTGCTCGCAGCCACCGGTGCGGGGGCGCTGGCCGCCGCCGGGCTCGGCACCCTCGTCCTGCGCCTGCGCGGCGATTACTTCGCCATGGCGACCCTCGCCTTCACGGAGGTCGTCCGCATCCTGGCCTTAAACGCCGATCCGGTGACGGGTGGGGCGCTCGGAGTCTTCGGCATCCCGAAATACACGCAGACTTGGCAGCTCCTGGCGCTCCTCGCGCTGGCGATCTACCTCGTCTGGGCGCTGCGCCGCTCGAGCCTCGGTGACAGGATGCGCGCCATCGCGGAGGATGAGCTCGCCGTCGCAGCTGCGGGACACGACGTCGCCCGCCTCCAGCTTGGCCTGTTTACGGCATCGGGGGCCATCGCCGGGCTCGGCGGGGCGCTAGCCGCGCATCTAAACCTGTTCGTCGCCCCCAGCGATTTCGGATTCCTGCGCTCCATGGATGCCGTGATCGCCCCCGTCCTCGGCGGGGTCTGGAACCTGTTCGGGGCGGTCGTCGGCGCCGCGATCCTGACCGTCCTGCCGGAGGTGCTGCGCTTCTCGGCCCAGCTGCGCGAGATCCTCATCGGCGCGGTGACGTTGCTCGCGGTCCTATTCCTGCCGACCGGGATCGCCTCCCTGCCCCGCCTCCTCCTCCGGCGCGGGAGGCTCGCCTGATGGACGCGCTCCTCGCTATCCGGGGCGTCTCCCGGCGGTTCGGAGGCGTGGCGGCGCTGGCCAACGTCTCCTTCGCGGTCCCGGCTGGGGCCATCGTCGGGGTGATCGGGCCCAACGGCTCCGGCAAGACGACCCTGATGAACCTCGTCAGCGGTGTCGATGCGCCGAGCGGCGGCGAAATCCTGTTCGAGGGGCGGCCCGTCCAGGGGCGCCCGGTACACCGCCTCGCCCGACTCGGGATCGCCCGGACGTTCCAGCACATCCGCCTCGTCCCGCAACTGACGGCTGCGGAGAACGTCGCCCTGGCGCTGCACGAGCCGGAGGCGAGCCTCGCCGACACCCTCCTGCGCCTGCCGCGCCTCTCCCACATCGAGGGGGAGCGCCGCCGGCAAGCGGTCTCTCTGCTGGAGCGGACAGGCCTCGACGGGGCCGCCGACCGGCCGGCGGGGGACCTCTCCTATGGCGACCGCCGCCGGGTCGAGATCGCCCGGGCGCTCGCCACACGGCCGCGCCTCCTCCTCCTCGACGAGCCGGCCGCGGGCATGAACGCCACCGAGAAGCGGGCCCTGCACGCCCTGATCGCGGGCTTCCGAGCCGATGGCATCACGACCGTTCTCGTGGAACACGACATGGATCTCGTCATGGGCGTCTGCGACCACCTCCATGTCCTGAATCAGGGCCGCGCGATCGCCTCCGGCCCCCCGGCCGCCGTGCGGCACGACCCCCTGGTCATCGAGGCCTATCTCGGGGCCGAGGATGCTTGAGATTCAGTCCCTGTCGGCGGGCTATGGCGGCCCACCGGTCCTTCACGGGATCTCTCTGGCCCTGCGGCCCGGGGAAATCGTCGCGGTGGTCGGCAGCAACGGGGCGGGGAAGACCACCCTCCTCAACACCGTCGCCGGCCTGCTCCGGCCCGTTTCCGGCCGCATCCTCCTCGACGGGAAGCCCATCGGGGGGCTGGCGACGGAACGAATCGTCCGGGCCGGTCTCTCCCTCGTCCCCGAGGGTCGTCAGGTCGTCGCGCCCCTGAGCGTCGAGGAGAATCTGCTGGTCGGCGCCTACGGGCGACGGGGCGGCGGCGCGCGCGAGACCCTGGCGGCGGTCTATGGGCGGTTCCCCCGGTTGAAGGAGCGCCGCCGCCAGGCGGCGGGCCTGTTGTCCGGCGGCGAGCAGCAGATGCTCGCGATCGGCCGCGCGCTGATGGCGGGGCCTCGGGTTCTCCTCCTGGACGAGCCGTCCATGGGGCTGGCGCCGCTGATCGTCTCGGAGATCTTCGCGCTGCTCGGCGACCTCCACGGCCGGGGAATCTCCGTGCTGCTCGTCGAACAGAACGCGCGCAAGGCGCTCGCCCTGGCCTCTCGCGGCTACGTTCTCGAAAGGGGACGGATCGTGCTGGAGGGGACCTCCGCCGAGCTGGCTTCCTCGCCGGCCGTCGTCGACGCCTATCTCGGCGCGAAGCCGCTGGAAGAGCAGGCCGCATGAGGATCGCCTGGCCCGGACGCCCCCCTTTCCATCCCCCCATGCCCGACCGGAGGCATCCATGACGGTCGTCGTCGGCGCCCACCCGCAGAACCCTTCTTTGTCGATCCTGGCGCGCCGGCAGGCTGCGGTGGCGGCGTTGCGCGAGAGGGGGCTCACCTTCTTCGTCTATGGCGCAGGATCCCAGACCATTCCCCTGATTCAGGCCGGAGTGCTGCATCTGGCCGGAACCGGTGCGACGCCGCCGATCCTGGCGAAGGCCGCCGGCCTCTCGACGGCCGTCTTCGCCGTGGGTGAGCCGCGCCCGGAGCGCGGCGGCCTGCTGGTCGCCGAAGACTCGGCGATCACATCCCTCGCTGACCTCAAGGGTCGGGGCATCGGGCTGATGCCGGTGTCGTGGCACACGCAGTTCCTTGCGGCGGAACTCGATGCGGCGGGCCTCGCGTGGCGCGATGTGCGGGCGGCCGAGATCCTGCCGGCGACCGCCAAGGACGCCTTCCTCGCCGGATATCTGGATGCGATCGTCGCCACCGAGCCGCTGTACTCGCAGATCGCGGCGGCCCGGCCGGTCCGCATCCTGGCGAAGCCCGGCGAGTTTTTTTCCAATCGCACGGTCTTTTGGGGGGCGACCGAGATTCTGCGCACGCGGCGCGAGGCCGTGCGGACGCTGAGCGAGGCTCTGATCGCCTCCGACGCGGCCACGCGGGCGGACCCCGAGGAGGCCGCCCGCCTCCTCGACGGCGTCAACGGCCACTCGGCGGCGCAATGGCTCCCCGCGCTGACCGGGCGCCCCTGGGGCCTCGCCGCGCCCGGCCCGGATTTCCTGGCCGAGCAGCAGGCCCACGCCGACCTCTTCGCCCGGTTCGGTCTGATCCCCCACCGTCTCGACGTGACCGACACCGTCGATCCAAGCCATGCCCCCGCGGCCTGACGGCTGCCGCCGATCCCCCCGGAGCAGGAAACGCCCCCATGGAAGTTCTCTGGTATCTGACCGGCCCCGACGGCCGCTATCCCTGGCGGCCGGACGGCGCGCGAGCGCTGAACTACGCCTACTTTCAGCAGCTCGCCCGGGCGGTCGATCACCTCGGCTACACGGGGGCGCTGCTGGCGACCGGCTCCCACGACGCCTGGATCCAGGGGGCCTCGCTGATCCCCTACACCGACCAGTTTCAACACCTCATCGCCGCGCACCCGCCGATGATCTCGCCGACGTTGCTCGCTAAGATGATCACGACCTTCGATCAGTTCTCGAAGGGCCGGCTGCGGGTGAACATCGTCAACGGCGACGCCAAGCTGATGGCGCAACACGGCGTCCATCTCAGCCACGACGAGCGCTACGCCTACACCGACGAGTTCCTCACCGTTCTCACCGGATTGCTGCGCGGAGAGACCGTGACGTTCAAGGGCCGGTACATCCACGTGGTGGAGGCCGGCATCCCCGTGCCGCCGACGCAGGCGCGCATCCCCCTCTGGTTCGGCGGATCCTCCCCCGCCGCCCACGAGGTCGCGGCCAAGCACATCGACACCTACCTCTCCTGGGGCGAGACACCTGATCAGTCCGAGGCCAAGATCCGCGAGGTCAGGACGCTGGCCCGGCAATACGGACGCGAGGACAAGATCCGCTTCGGCATCCGCCTCTACGTCATCGTGCGCGAGACCGAGGAGGCGGCCTGGGCGGCGGCCCAAGACCTTTACGATCACATGGACGAGGCGGCGGTGGCCGGCGCGCAGGCCTATGTCGCCGGCATCGACTCCATCGGCCAGCAGCGCATGTCCGCGCTCCATGGCGGGCGCAAGCCGAAGGACCTGCGCGACCTCGAGATCGCCCCGAACCTTTGGTCGGCCATCGGCCTAGTCAGGCACGGCCCAGGCACCGCCCTCGTCGGCAGCGCGAAACAGGTCCTGTCCCGCATCCAGGATTATCGGGATGCCGGCAACGACGTGCTGATCGTGTCGGGAATGCCGCTCCTGGAGGAGGCCTACCGGTTCGGCGAGCTGATCCTGCCGCATCTCGACGTCGACCGGCAGGCCGCCTCCGGCGTCACCTCAGCCTTCACCAAGGACCGCGATGCGGCTTGGCGCGCGCGGGCGTGAGGCCGCGCCACCACCGCGCCGTCACCGGGCGCCCCTACGATAGCGGGCCCCCTCATGCGTCGGGCCCAGCCACGGCGACCGGCCGGGAAAGAGCTTCTCCCGCAGAGTGCCCTCGCCATAGGCGGCCTTGAAGACGCCCCGGTTCTGCAACTCGGGGACGACAAGATCGACGATTGCGTCGAGGGACTCCGGCATAACAGTGCGCACGAGGTTGAACCCGTCGACGTCGGTCTCCGCCACCCAGGCGAGGAGTTCGTCCACGACCTCGACCGGAGAGCCGACGATCACGGGGGCCCGCGCCCCGGCGGGGGTGAAATCGAGGAGATCACGCACCCGCGTCGGCTGGGCGGCGTCGCCGGCGAGATGCTTCACCGTCGACTGGATAGCGTTCGTTTTGACGAATGGCAGGGGATCGTCCAACCCAAGGGCGGCGAGATCGATCCCCGTCCAGCCGGACACCAGCGCGAGCTGGCCGGCGGTGTCGAGGTAGCCGCGGTACTCGTCGCGCAGGTCCCGGGCCTCCGCCGCCGTTGGGGCGACGATCAGCGTGGCGCCGAGGAAGGTGAGGATGTCGTGGGGGTCGCGCCCGGCCGCCCCCGCCGCCTCGCGCACGCCCCGGACGGCCTTGGCGGCGGCCGCCTTGTTCGGCCCGTTGAGGAAGACGCATTCCGCGTGGCGCCCGGCGAAGCTGGAGCCCCGCGATGAGGTCCCCGCCTGATAGAGCACCGGCGTGCGCTGCGGGGACGGCTCGGCGAGATGCCGCCCGTCCACCTTGTAGTAGGGCCCGTCGTGCCGGATGCGATGCACCCTATCGGGGTGGGAGAAGATTCCGGCCTCTCGATCGCGGACGACGGCGCCGTCCTCCCACGACCCCTCCCACAGCTTGTACACGGCGGCCATGAAGTCCTCGGCCGCCTCGTATCGCTCGTCATGAGCGCGCGAGGTCGCGAAGCCCATGCCCCGAGCGCCGCTGTCGAGGTAGCCCGTGACGATGTTCCAGCCGACGCGGCCGTCCGTGAGATGGTCGAGGGTGCCGAACCGACGGGCGAACTGGAACGGGTGCTCGTAGGTGAGGTTCGCCGTGACGCCGAACCCGATATGGCGGGTCACGTGCGCCATGGCCGAGACGGCGAGCACCGGGTCCGCGCTGGGGGCCTGCGCCCCCGCCCGCAGCGCCGCCTCCGGGTTTCCACCGTAGACGTCGTAGATTCCGAAGACGTCGGCGATGAAGATACCGTCGAGGAATCCGCGCTCTGCTGTCTGGGCGAGGTCGGTCCAATACTGAAGCCGGTTGTACGAGGACTGATCGTCTCGGGGATGGCGCCACAAGCCTGCCCAGTTGTGGGACGGAGCCGCCATCTGGAAGGTGTTGAGGCGAACTTCACGTTGCGAGGTCATCCGCTTCCGTCCGTCCTCTTGATCCGGCGTACCCCTTTGTTTGAACCCCCTTGCCCGCCCAAGTCAAATTTCGTTCGGAAAAAAGAACGATCCGATTGACCGGTCTGGGGGACGACAGTATGGCTCGAACCGTCAAGCCTCGCCGTCACGCCCGGGGGAATCGGTCCGGCGGGAGGCCTCTGGACGCGTCGTCGCCCGTGTGACCGCGCGCCCTTCCAGCCATCGGGGATCGACCGTGCGCCTCTGCACCCTTCGCCTTCTCGCGGCCCTTGGCCTGGCGTTGAGCGCCACCGTCCCCGAAATCGCGATGGCGGCCGACGCGACGACGCGGATCGGCCTGCTCGCCCCGCTCTCGGGCACCGGCGGTCCCTATGGCCGAGAGGAGGAGCGCGGCGCCCGCGCGGCTTTGGACGTCGTGAACGCGGCGGGCGGCGTGCTCGGCCATAAACTCGAACTCGTCGTCGCCGACGACGAGAGCGTCCCGACCTCGGGCGTCGCGGTGGCGCGCAAGCTGATCGACGTCGATGGCGTCTCGGCCATCGCCGGGGTGTGGAGCAGCGCGGTGGCGCTGGCCGTCCGGCCGGTGGCGATCGAGAAGGGCATCGCGCTCCTCGTCAACGGCTCCGCCGACGAGATCACGCAGGGCGACACCAAGGGACTCGTCTGGCGGTTCCAGACCACCGGCAAGGCCTGGGGTACGGCGTTCGCCCACGTGGTCAGGAAAGACGGGGCCAAGACGGCCTCGCTCCTTGTGCTGCAGACGCCCTTCACACTCTCGACCGTCCAGCCCTTCGTCGACGCCTTCAAGGCAGACGGGGGTAGAATCCTCGACGTGGTCAGTTTCAACCCGAACCAACCCTCCTACCGCACGGAGGTTGAGAAGGTCTTCGCCAAGGAGCCGGATGCGGTCTTCGTGGCCAGCTACATTCCGGAGTTCAGCGCCGTCGTGAAGGAGGCGTTCCGTTCGGGTTACACGAGCAAGCTCTACACCTTCAGCCATGCCGCCGACAGCCAGGGCGCCTTCGTGCGCAACGTCGGCAAGGAGGCGGCCGAGGGCGTGAACCACGTCCAAGCGGTGCCGGTCGGCGATGCCGGTGCCTACAAGATCTACCTCAAGGCCACGAACCAGCCGGAGGGGACCATCGTGCCCTTCGGTGCGAACGTCTTCGACGAGGTCGTCGTCCTCGCCCTCGCGATAGAGAAGGCCAAGAGCGACAAGGCGGCCGACTTCATCAAGGTCATCGCCTCGGTCGCCAACGAGCCGGGCCCGAACGTATCCGATCCGGCGGAGGCCCTGAAGCTGGCCCGCAACGGTAAGCCGTTCCGCTACAGCGGCGCCGCCGCCGACTTCAAGTTCACGCCGAACGGCGACCAGACCGACCTCGACTACGGCCATTTCCGCGTCAGTGACGGCGTGAGCCGCCGCGTCGGCACGACGCGGTGAGCGAAGCGCCGACGGCATTGCTGGAGGCTGTCGGCGTCGGCGTCCGCTTCGGTGGCTTCACGGCGCTCGACGGAGTGGACCTCGCGGTCCGGGCGGGGTCGATCACCGGCCTCGTCGGACCGAACGGCGCGGGCAAGTCCACGCTGTTCGACGTGCTCGCCGGCCGGCGGCGGCCCCAGGTGGGTGCCGTGCGGCTGCTGGGCCGCCCCGTGACGCGGATGCCCGCCCACCGCCGGGCGCGCCTCGGCCTGACGCGGACCTTCCAGATCTCCCGGGAACTCGGCGGCCTCACGGTGCTGGAGAACCTGCTCCTCGCCGCGCCCCGTCAGCCGGGGGAGGCGATCTGGAACGTGTTCGCCCGCCCCGGCCTCGTCCGGCGCGCCGAGGAGGCGGCCCTGGTGCGGGCGGACGCGCTCCTCGCTCGGGTCGGCCTGCGCCGACTTGCCGACCAGCCGGCCGACGCCCTCTCCGGCGGCCAGAAGAAGCTCCTCGAACTCTGCCGTGCGCTGATGCTGGAGCCGCGCGTGGTGCTGCTTGACGAGCCGGCCGCGGGGGTCAACCCGGTCCTCGTCGGCGAGATCGCGGACTTCATCCGCCTGCTGCGCGACGAGGGGCTGACCTTCGCGATCGTGGAGCACAACATGGATCTCATCGCCGCCCTGTGCGACCCGATCTACGTGCTGGCCGAGGGCCGGGTGCTCCGCCAGGGGCGCTTCGCCGAGATCGCGGCGGACGACGCGGTAGCGCAGGCTTATCTCGGGGGCGCGGCGTGAGCGCCCTCGACGTCCAGGGCATCGAAGCCGGCTATGGGGCCCGCAGCATCCTCCACGGGGTCGACCTCACGGTAGGGGACCGCGGCAGCCTCACCGTCGTCGGGCCAAACGGGTCCGGCAAGTCAACTCTGATGAAGGTCGTCGTCGGCCTCATCCGCCCTTCGCGGGGCCGCATCCGGCTCCTCGGCGAGGATGTGACAGGGCTCGGCGCCCCCGCCCGCGCCCGGCGCGGTGTCGGCTACGTGCCTCAGGAGGCCAACGTCTTCCGCAACAGGAGCGTGCGCGAGAACCTGAAGCTCGGCTTCGAATTCATCCCGTCGCGGCAGCCCAGCGGTTTCGCTGGCCGGCTGGAGGCCATGCTGGACCTCTTCCCCGAACTGGCGGACAGGCTCGGGACGCTGGCGGGCCATCTCAGTGGCGGGCAGCGCCAGATGGTGGCGATGGCCGCCGCCCTCATGCCCGCGCCCGCCCTGCTCGCCCTCGACGAGCCCTCAGCCGGGCTGTCGCCTCGCAACGCCGGGCTTTTGTTCGCCGCGATTGCGCGGATCGTCGAGTCGGGCGTCGCCGTCTTCATGATCGAGCAGAACACCCGCCTCGGCCTCGGCGCGGTCGAGGACGGTCTGGTGCTCGTCGCCGGTCAGGTTCGGGCCCGTGCCCCGGCGCAGGCGCTGCTGGCCGACCCGGAGATGCGCCGGCTCTACCTCGGGGCCGAGGCGACCCCATGATCCAGCTTGTCTTCAACGGCCTCGTCACCGGCCTCCTGATCGCGCTTCCCGCCCTCGCCCTCGCCCTAACATTCAGCGTGCTCCGCTTCGCGAACTACGCCATCGGCGCCATGCTGACGGTGGGGGCCTACGCCGCGTTCGGGTTCAACACCCTCGCCGGCTGGCCGCTTCCGCTGGCGACATTGGGCGGGATGGCCGCCGGGGCGCTGGTCGCGGTCGGCGTCAACGAACTCGTCTACGAGCGCCTTCGTGGGTGCTCGGGGGTCACGCTACTCGTCGCTTCCATCGGCGTCGCGCTGGCGCTAGAGAACGTCGTCCGGTTCATCGCCGGCAACTCCCCCCGGGGCTACGCGGTGGCGCTCGCCCGGCCGCTTCGCCTGTTCGGCCTGCGCATCAATTTCGAGCAGATCACCACCCTCTTCGCCGTCGTGGCGGTCCTCGCGGGCATCTGGGTGCTGTTCCGCTTCACCCGGATCGGTCGCGCCATGCGGGCCGTGGCCGATAACCCGGACCTCGCCGCCGTGCGGGGCATCGGGCGGCGGGGCGTCGTGACGGTGGTCTGGGCGCTGTCCGGCGCGCTCGCGGCTCTCGCCGGGGTGCTGATCGGTCTCGACGCGACCCTCGATCCGCAGATGGGCTGGACCTACACCCTACCGGTGTTCACCGCGGCGATCCTGGGGGGCCTCGCAAGCCCGATGGCGGCGGTTGCGGGCGCTCTGGTGCTCGGGGTGGCCGAGGAGCTCGCCACCACCGTGCTCGCCCCGCAATACCGCAACATTGTGGCGTTCCTGGTGATGGCCGTGATCCTCCTCGTCCGCCCGTCCGGGCTGTTCGGCGCAAGGTGGCTGACGCGATGACCGCCTACCTCATCGCCACCCTGGCGCTGGTTGCCATCAGCACGATCGCGGGCCTCGCCCTCAACTTGCAATGGGGCCTGGGCGGCTTGGTCAATTTCGGCCTGTTCGGCTTCGTCATGCTCGGCGCCTACACCTGCGGGCTCTTGAACGTCGCGGGCTGGCCGCCGCTCCTCGCCATGGCGGCCGCCATCCTCGTGACCGGGCTCGCCAGCGCGACCGTCAGCCTGATCTCGATCAGGCTGTCCGACGACTACCTCGCCATCGTGTCCCTCGGCTTCGCGGAGAGCCTGCGGCTGTTCATCAGCTACGAGGAGTGGCTCACCCGCGGGACGCTCGGCGTGCCGGGTATCATGCGCCCTTTCGCCGGCTGGGTCCCACCCTCGGCGGCCGACGCGGTGTTCCTCGCCTTCGCCGTCGTCTGCCTCGCCATCGTCTATACCGTGTTCGAGATCCTGGCCCGGTCGCCCTTCGGCCGGACGCTTCGGGCCACCCGGGAGGACCCGATGGTCGCCGAGGCGCTCGGCAAGAACGTGCTGTGGCTGCGCCTGCGGGCTTTCGGCCTCGGCGGCGCGGCGCTCGGCATCGCGGGCAGCCTGCACGCGTTCAACTACACCTACATCGACCCGACCCAGTTCGGCCCGGTGATCACGGCCTACGCCTTTATGGCGGTGATCATCGGGGGGCGCGGCAGCAACACCGGCGTCCTACTCGCGGGCTTCACCGTGGTCCTGCTCCTCGAAGGGAGCCGCTTTCTCATCGACGCATTCGGCCTGCTGGATGGCGCCCAACTGGCGGCCTTGCGCCTCTTCCTGGTTGGGGTCGCCCTGGTCACGATTCTGATCTTTAAGCCGAACGGCTTCGTGCGTGAGTACCGCCTGATATCCCCGACGAAGGAGCGATCCTGATGGCCCGCGTGACGATGAAGACCCTCGACGACCTCCCGGCCGTGCTGCACCCGCTTTGGGACAAGATGACGAGCTACGGCGAGTTCGCGGACCAAGCCGGCGTGATGGCGCAGCGCCTGCCGATCTTCCAGCACACCTGGGCGATGCTCACCCAGCTCTCCGACGAGGCGGTGTTGCCGAAGCGCTATCTCGAACTCGCAATCGTGACCGTCTCGCTCCTCAACAAATGCGAGTACTGTGTCGCTCATCACGCGCCGAAGCTCGCGGTGCAGGGCGTGACAGAGGCCGGTGCGGAGCGCCTCCTCGACTACGGGGACCACCCCGAGCTCGACGATGTCGACAAGCTCGTGGTGGAGTACAGCATCGCAGTCACGAACAATTGGAGCCGGACGCGAGACGAGATCTTCACCCGCATCCGGCAGCATTTCAGTGAGCCGCAACTCGTCGAGCTGACATGGCGGATTGCGCTTTGTGGCGCCTTCAATCGCTTCAACGACATCCTTCAGGTCGATGTCGCCGAGGCCTCAATCGCGGCGGAGTAAGTCAGGCGCGAGGCCGCCCCTGGCAGCGGGTTGTCGTTGCTTGCAGCCAAGAACAATTCGGCGGCAAGGTATGGACTGATCCTAAGTCGATGTTCCCGGGGTTCGACTGTGTTTTTCGGTCGTGTTGACCGCCGCCGAGCACTGGCTCAGCAGCAGACGGTGTGAAGCCAGCGCCGTGTCGGTCCTCGATCGGCCTGTCTGCTGATTCAGCGGCCTGCCCTATATGCGGAAGGGCCGCTTTGGGCCATGTGCTGTCGGCGCTGATAGCCCTGGGTCACGTCGCAGTCATGGGGATGCGTGCGATGACCTTGATCTCGAAGTCGAAGCCTGCAAGCCACGTCACCCCAACAGCCGTCCAGTTTGGGTAAGGCGGCGCTCCGATCTCAGCGTTACGCACGGCCATAATCGTCTCAAACTGCGCCTGTGGGTCGGTGTGGAAGGTCGTGACGTCAACGACGTCGTCGAAGGTGCACCCGGCCGCTGTCAGCACGCCGCGCAGATTGGCGAAGGCGCGTCGAACTTGAGCTTCGAAGTTGGGTTCGGGGGAGCCGTCCTCTCGACTGCCGACCTGTCCCGAGACAAATAGCAAGTCGCCCGAACGGATCGCGGCTGAGTAGCGATGCGCATCGTACAGGGCATGACGAGCGGCGGGCGTGACGGCGTCGCGCTTAGGCATGATCACATCCTTCTCGTGTATCGGGTTGGGCAAACGCAGCGTCGATATGCGTCGCCGTTCGAGACGTTCCCCTTCTGAGCGACAGGTTAATATACGCCTCGTATGTCAGCGGATGCTCCACATACGTCACGTATGTCAACTGGCTCGATAGCGCACTGGAGGAAAGGCACATGGCCACGGGACGGCGGGCCGAGACGATGGCCGAGACGCGAGACAAGCTTCTGGGGGCCGCGCGTCGGGCGTTCGCAACCCAAGGCTACGCGGCGGCGTCCATGGATGATCTCACTGCCTCAGTCGGCCTGACGCGCGGCGCGCTCTATCACAACTTCGGGGACAAGAAGGGACTGCTCTGGGCCGTAATCGCGCAGATCGACGACGAAATGGCCGAGCGGTTGCGCAGGGTCCGCGAACGAGCGCCGAACACGTGGCAAGGCCTCCTCGACGACGGGACGGCCTACATCGAGATGGCGGTTGAGCCCGAAATACAGCGCATCATGCTGCTCGACGGCCCCGCCGTTCTCGGTGATCCTTCTAAGTGGCCGGGCGAGAACGCGTGCCTGCAAATCACGATGCGCACCATCCGGTCGCTGATCGACGAGGGCGTCGTGCACGCCCTCGACGTCGAGGCGGCGGGGCGCCTCTTGAATGGTGCGGCATTGAGTGCGGCGCTCTGGGTCGCCGCTTCCGATGATCCATCCGCGGTCCGCGACAAGGCCGTCACCGCGTTCCGGCGGTTAGCGAGTGGGTTGCTGGGCGATCAGGTCTGAGGATCACAGAAAGCCGCAGACGCGCTGAACGTGACGAGCTGACATGCTCTAACAACCGCATTTGGGAGGGTCGGGCACAGGGTTGAACGGCTCAATCGGGTCGCAAGCCGCGCGTCCGCTTTTCCAGCAGCCTCGCTCCGAAGCGGACTGGCAGCAATCGGCCAGACTACGCCAGGCCGGATCGCCTTGGCTTGCAGAACCGGACGGTCGGCTTCGCGCCCATCCCGGGCATTCAAGAAATGTTTCAGGCTTCCGGAAAGCAGACATCGGACCGTGAAAATTTTCATCTGTCTTTGGATGGTCGCTGTCTAGTGTCACGCTTTCCAACGTGTGGATTTAGTAGTTCCAGAATGCAGCTATCTTGATTGCAGATGCGTGTTCATCGACAGCGCTCGCCCAGGCCCTCGTTGCGGCCACAGATCGTAAGGTCGAGGGGCTGCCATCGGCGGCGATCTGAAGGATTTAGCATTCACTTAGATCAGGATTGAGATAAACTGTCAGATGGCACACGTGCCGCCCGACACACTCAGATTGATGCCCCCGCATTCTCGCGTATCCTACGAATCGACAGGCTCCATCCAAGAAGGGGCTTCACGGAGGCGGCGGGCATGCATTCCAAATGGTCGCGCAGATCATTGTTGGCGTCCGGCTTTGGAGTCGGTGTGGCCAACGCGCTGACAGGTCGATCCGCCCTCGCGCAGACTTACCCCACGCGCCCAATTCGCTTCGTCGTCGGCTATGCCCCGGGGGGCGCGACCGACGTGCTCGCTCGGCTCATCGCCGAACCGCTGGGTCGGCGCCTTGGCCAGCAGGTTCTTGTTGAGAACCGCCCAGGGGCAGGCAACAATATCGGCACCGACGTGGTCGTCCGGGCCGAGCCGGACGGCCATACGATCCTGCTTGTCAATCCGGCCAACGGTATCAACGACAGTCTGTACAAAAAGCTGAGCTTCAACTTCCAGCGCGACATCGCCCCAGTGGCGGGAATCATGCTATCGCCTAATATTATGGAGATCAGCCCAAAACTACCTATCAAGACCGTGAAAGAGTTCACCGATTACTGCAAAGCTAACCCAGACAAGGTGAACATGGCCTCGAGCGGTATCGGCACGTCGCTACACATGTCCGGTGAGCTGTTCAAAGCAATGACCGGCGTCCCGATGGTACATGTGCCCTACCGCGGGGCGGGCCCGGCGATCATCGATATCATCGCGGGCCACGCCGACGTCATATTCGACAACCTGCCGTCTTCGATCGGCCACGTACGCGGGGGCACCCTGCGCGCCCTAGCCGTGACGACGGCCGAACGCTCGCCGGCTCTGCCCGATGTGCCGACTGTGTCCGAAACGGTGCCGGGTTACGAGGCAAGCGCGTGGTTCGGGATCGGTGCTCCGCACAAAACCCCGCCGGATCTGATCGCTCGCCTCAACAAGGAAGTTAATGACATCCTGGCCGATCCGGTCATGGAGAAGAAACTCACCGATCTAGGCGGGACGCCATTGCGTGTATCGCCGGAGGCGTTCGGCGCGTTGATCGCCGGGGAGATCAAGAAGTGGCGCGAGGTCGTCGAGTTTTCTGGCGCCAAGGTAGACTGACAGGGCGCCCTCCGAGGCATACCATCAAGGCAGCCTACCCTCCAGACGTCTTGATCATCTCGGCGGGCGATGCATCCCGGTCCGCGCTTCCGTCCTGACCGGCGGGCGAGAAGCCACCCGAGCGCATCCGCACGACCGCGGAGGCGATCTGGACGAGGATCAATATGGCTATAGCGCCAAGCAGCGTCGCGCTGATCGGCTGCGTGACAAAGACCTTGAAGCTGCCCCGGCCGAGCAGCATGGCGCGGCGGAAGTTCTCCTCCAGCATTGGACCGAGGATGAAGCCTAGCATGAGCGGGGCCGGGTCGAGGCTCAGGCGCATCAGTATGTAGCCGAGCAGGCCAAAGGCCGCGGTGATGAACACGTCGTCGAGGTTGTTGTTCACGCTGTAGGTCCCGACACAGCAGAAGAACAGGATCGACGGGAACAGGACGCTGTAGGGAATCTTGAAGATCGACAGCCAGAACCGGACCAGGGGCACGTTCAGGACCAGCAGGAAGCAGTTCCCGATCCACATGCTGGCGACGAGACCCCAGAACAGGTCCGGGTGCTTGGCGATCATGTTGGGGCCGGGCTGGATACCCTTGATGATGAAGGCAGACATCATCAGCGCCATGACGGCGTTCTCAGGGATGCCGATGCTCATGAGCGGGATGAAGCTCGTGCGGGCGGCCGCCTCGTCGGCTGCCGCTTGGCCGGCGACGCCCTCGATCGACCCGGAGCCGATCTCGTGGCGGTACTTCGAGACCTTCTTGTCGATGGCGTAGGCGGCGAACTGCGCGATGGTGGGACCGCCCCCCGGCAGAATCCCGAGAAGCGAACCCACCACGCTGCCACGCAGCGCGCTCGGGATGATACGCTTGAATTCCGGCCAGCTCGGCATCAGCCGGATCTTGCCGTTGAACGGCGACCGCTCCTCGCGCGCGTCGAGGTTCCGGCAGATCTCGGCGATGCCGAAGCAGCCTAGTGCGACGCTCACGACGCTGACGCCGTCGACGAGCGGCGTCAGGCCGAGGGTGAAGCGCAGCGTGCCTGATTCCAAATCCGTCCCGATCTGGCCGAGCAGCACGCCGAGGAGGCACATAGCGAGGCCGTTCAGCAGGCTCCCGGTCGTCACGAGGCTCACACAGACGAAGCCGAGCAGCATGAGCGCGAAGTAGTCGGCCGGTCCGAACAGAAAGGCGACCTGCCCGAGGAGCGGCGCTAGGAAGGCCAGGACCACGATGGCGACTGTGCCGCCGATGAAGCTCGACACCCCCGCGGTGAACAACGCGAGGCCGGTGCGCCCCTTCAGCGTCATCTGGTAGCCGTCGATGCAGGCCACGATGCTCGACGCGTGCGGGATCTTCATCGTGATCGCGCTGACGCTGTCGCCGTATTGGGCGCCGTAATAGATCCCCGCCAGCATGATCAGCGCGCCGTCGACTGGGATCGAATAGGTTAGCGGCAGCAGCAGGCTGATCGTGGCGAGCGGGCCGAGCCCGGGCAGCAGCCCGATCATGGTGCCGATGACGCAGCCGATCGCGCAGTACAGCAGGTTGCTCCAGGTGAGCGCGTGCTCGAACCCGAAGGCGAGGTTCGTGATCACATCCATCAGATCACCTGCAGGTTGAGGCCGAGCAGCTTCTGGAACGCGAGCGCGACGGCGATGAGGGCGACCGAGACGGCCAGCACCCGCTTCCACGAGTACGACGTGGCCGCCAGAGACGAGACCATGACGAGGAGCACGATGCCGAGGACGATGCTGGCAACCTTGGCGGCCACCACGAAGACGAAGAGGCCGAGCAGGATGATGCCGATGTTTCGCCAAGCGAAGCTGAACGGCTTGGCGGGCTCGAACCGTGACTTGACCAGTGTGACGAGGCCGATGAGCAGCAGCAGGGTGCTGACCAACAGCGGGAACAGACCGGCGCCTGCATGGGCGAAGCTGCCGATCGGATAGCGGAGCGCCGTCAGCCCGAAACAAAGGGCGATGCCGCTGATGACCGCCCCCCGGACGGCATTCTGGTTGGCCATGTCGGTGCTCCGGGCTTGACGGCGGCGCTGGCGCCGCAGAGACGCGCAGGAGGGGTGCTGGGCCCGCCCGGCGGATGCGGGGTCCGATCAGCCGGGGGCCGGACCCCGTGCTGTCGCGGCGAGGCCTCCGTCGACCAAGAGCTCGGTGCCGGTCACGTAGGACGCCCGGTCCGAGGCCAGGAACAGGGCGGCCTCCGCGACGTCGAAGGCGGTGCCCATTCGGCCGAGGGGGCACTGTGACGCCCGGACAGCTTTCATGCGCTCGAGCCCACCAGTGTAGGAGCCTGCGACAGTCTTCTCGATGCGCGGTGTGTCGATGAGACCCGGGACGATGGTGTTGGCCCGAATGCCGTAGGGCGCGTTCTCGACGGCCAGCAGGCGCAGATATTGGATCAGCGCAGCCTTAGTCGCGCCGTAGGCGAGGTGCGGATAGCCGACGTCGCGCATGCCCGCGATCGAGGACGTTGCGAGGATCACGCCGCGTCGGCGGGCGCGCATGCCCGGGATGACGGTTGTGGCCGCCAAGTGGAGCGCGGTCAGGTTCGCGTCCGAGATCCGGCGCCAATCGGCTGCCGAGGTCTCCGTTGACGGGCCGGCCTTCCCGATGCCGACGTTGAAGTAGAGGACGTCGATCCCGCCTTGCGCCGCGCCTACCGCCGCGAGGCATGCAACGAGTCCGTCGTCGTCCGAGACGTCGACGGCCACGGCCTCGGCGCTGCCGCCTTCCTGCCGGATGAGCTCCCGGGTCTCCTGCGCGGCGGACGGCTCGCGGTCGACGGCGACGACATGCGCGCCGGCTCGTGCGTAGAGAAGGCTGATCGCCTTGCCGATGCCCCAGCCGGCGCCGATCGAACCTGCGCCGAGAACCACGGCGACGCGTCCTTCGAGGTCGCGATCGAGGCTCGTCGCCTTCGCGGCAGTCGTCATCGCATTGTCCCTTCCTCCGAGGGGTCGTCGGTCCTGCGCGGCATGGGTCCGGGCGAAACCCCGCCGTGGACTGGCGGAACCGCCCCTACGCCGCGCTACATCTTCGGCACGCCGGCCTGCTCGATCACGGTCTTCCACTTCTTCAGCTCGGTCTCCCCGAACTGGCCGAGATCCTCCGGCGTCCCGCCCTCGGGGACGCCTCCGTTGTCGACGATGAACTTCGCGAAGCCGGGCTCCTTCAGCATCGCGTTCACGGCCGCGTTGACGCGGTCCACGATCGGCCGCGGGGTGTTGGTTGGGGCGTACAACCCGAACCAGGCGCTGACGTCGTAGCGCGACAGGTCGGCGCTCTTGGTCGCCTCGGCGATGGTCGGGACGTCGGGGGCCTGGGGCGACCGCTTCAACGTCGTCACCGCCAGCGCCTTCAGGTTGCCCGCCGTAACGTAGGGATAGACCGACGGCATGTTGTCGAAGATCATCTGCGTCTGGCCGCCCATGACCGAGACGAGCGCCTGGGCGCTGCCGTGGAACGGCACGTGGGTCATGCTGATGCCGGTCAACGCCTTGAACATCTCCCCCGACAGGTGCGTCGAGGCGCCTGTGCCCGACGAGGCGAAGTTCAGGGCGTCGGGATGGGCCTTCGCGTAGGCGATGAGCTCATCGACCGAGTTCACCGGAAGGTCCTTGTTCACGGCCAGGATGTTGGGGATCGTCTCGATGAAGACGATGGGCACGAAGCTTTTGACCGGGTCGTAGCGCAGCTGCGTGTAGAGGTTCGGCGCGATGCCGTGGGACGACACCTGACCCAGGAACAGGGTGTAGCCGTCCGGTTTCGCGTTAGCGGCGAGGGCCGTGCCGAGCGTGCCGCCGGCCCCGGGCCGGTTGTCGACCACAACCGTCTTCCCGAGGGCGGCGGAGAGGCCTTCGGCGACCTTGCGGGCCAACACGTCGGTGGCGCCGCCCGCGGAGTAGGGGACGATGATCGACACGGTCCGGATGGGCCATGCCGGCTGCGCCTGTGCGGCGCCGGCCGCCAATGCGGCTCCGAATGTCAGGATACCCAGGCCTCGCCGAGTCAGAGATGCCACGTTGTCCTCCCGGTTGGCTCGCGGACTTCGTCCGCGTTTCTTTTGTCGCTTCGGTCGCGACGGGCGATCAGGCGGAGCCGATCGTCATCCCGCCGCACACGTAGAGAACCTGTCCGGTCACGAAGCCCGCCCGATCGGACAGGAAGAAGCTGACGGCGTCGGCGACGTCGTCGGGGGTGCCCAGGCGCGCCACCGGCACCGCACGGATGATCGCATCGGTGCGCGGGTCGCCCGGCGGATTGACCGCGTCGAACAGGCTCGTCCGGATCGGTCCGGGCCCGACGGCATTCACCGTGATGCCGTGCCTCCCGAGTTCCAGCGCCCAGGTCTTGGTCATCCCGTGCAGGCCGGCCTTCGTCGCCGCGTAGACAGTGCGCAGCTCCTTGCCGAGGGCGACGCGGCTGGAGATGTTGACGATGCGGCCCCGGCCCGCCGCCTTCATGCCCGGAAGGAGCGCCTGCGCGCAGAGGATCGGCGCCTTTAGGTTCACGGCCGAGACCGCGTCGAGACTCGCCGGATCGGTGTCCTCCAGGGAAGCGGGGGCGACGATGCCGGCGTTGTTGACGAGGCGGGTCACCGTCCGCCCCGCGATGGCGTCGGCGAGCGTCCGGGGCAGCGCCGCCGCGTCGGACAGGTCGACCTCGACGAAGTCGTCCAGGGCGTCGTGCTCCGGCTTCACCACGTCGAGGACGATGACCTTGAATCCGTCCGCGGTGAGGCGCTGCGCGATCGCCCCGCCGATGTTGCGGCTGCCGCCGGTGACGAGGGCATGATCGCGCATCGTCAGGCCTCGTACGGGATCGACTTGTCGACGAGATCCCAGATGAACCGGCCGCTCGGGCGCTGCTGCTCCTCGGCGATATGGGCCACGAGCCCGGCCGTGCGGCCGATCAGCGAGAAACCGCGCATCAGCTCGACCGGCACGCCCATCTCGCCCAGCAGGGCGGCGGTGGCGCCCGTGGCGTTGATGGTGATGTGTCGGCCCGCTCGCTGGTCGACCACCGTCGACAGGAGGCGCAGGGCGGCGACGTGGCCGCCCTTGAGACCGTTCTCCGCCCCGATCTCCAGCAGGCGGACCGCGCGCGGATCCTCTGGGCGGTGCAGGTGGTGGCCGAAGCCCGGCATGTGGACCTTGCGGGCCTTGTGGTCGTCCACGACGCGCTCCGCCAGTGAACGCTGCGCGTCCTCCTCCAGGGCGACGAGCTGGTTCAGGATCCGGGCGTTGTTCTCGACCGTGCCGACGAACTGGCTGCCGACCGCCAGCAGGCCGGCGGCCACCGCGCCTTGCATGTTCTCCGGCGCGCTCATGTAGATGGAGCGGGTCGCGATGGCGCTCGGGGTGAAGCCGTGCTCCATCATGGTGATCATGATGGCGTTGAGGACGCGCCGCTCGCCGTCGGAGACGTCCCGTCCAAGGATGTGGGCGGCGGCCTCCGCGACGAAGTCGGGCGCGGCGCCGGGCTTCAGGATGTCGGTGACGAGGTTCTTTTCGCGATAGAAAATCGCGTCCTTGGTGTGGTGGCTCAAGGCGGTGGTCGGCGTCTTGGCGTTGCTCATGGCTGCTGCCTCTCCCGGGCGGTGCGCTCGACATGGTCTTGGACCAGGACCTGCTTCTGCAGCTTCCCGTAATTGTTGCGCGGCAGAGCCTCGTAGAAGGCGATCGACTTCGGCGCCTTCACCGAGCCCAGCCGGTCCTTGACGAAGCGGATAATCTCCTCGGGATCCGCCGCCATGCCGGCCCGCAGCTCGATTGCGCCATGGACGGCTTCGCCCCACTTGTCGTCGGGGACGCCGAAGACCGCGCAGTCCGAGACCGCGGCGTGCTGGGCGAGCACTGGCTCGACGTCGGCCGGGTAGACGTTGAAGCCACCCGTGATGATCAGGTCCTTCGCCCGACCCTTGATCGACAGGAAGCCGTCCGCGTCGAAGCTTCCGAGATCACCGGTCAGAAGCCAGCCGTCGCGGATCGTCTCAGCGGTCTTGTCCAGCTGCTTCCAGTAACCCGTCATGACCAGGTCGCCGCGGATGGCGATCTCGCCGTAGGCGCCGGTCGGCAGGATGGTGCCCTCGGGATCGAGAATCGCGACCCGGGTCAGCATGGTCTCGCGGCCGACGGTGGCGCGCTTGTCCGGGATCATGAGCTCTTCGGCCGAGATCATGGTGGCGATCTGTGGCGCCTCCGTTTGGCCGTAGGTCGAAGCGATGCAGGGGCCGAACACGGACTGCGCCTGCGCGATCGCGTCGGGGCGCATCGCGGCCGAGCCGTAGACGAGGTTGCGCAGATGCGGGTAGGTGCCGCGCCGCGCCGCCGGCAGCTCCATCATCATGTAGATCACGGTCGGCGGCAGGAAGGTCGTGGCGATGCGCTCCTCGGCGAAGCAGCGCAGGATCTCCTCCGGCCGCGGCTGGTCGCGCAGGACGAGCGTCCCGCCGGTGCCCAGCGTCGGCAGGATGTAGGTCGAGGTGCCGTGGGTGATCGGCGCCGCCGCCAGCAGCCGCTCGCCCGGCTTCAGGCCCCAGGCGGCGATCTGGGTCGCGATGTTGGTGTTCCATGCCCGGTAGGGCTGCATCACACCCTTGGGCTTGCCCGTGGTCCCACCGGTGAACTTGATCGCCTGCGTCGCGTGGAGCGGCAGCGCATGGAAGCACGGCGCTGCTCCAGCATGTGCCCGGGCGAGGCCGCCCGTGGTTCCCGCGCCCCCGTTCGGGTCCGCCACCAGGATCGCGGCTCCGGTACCCTCGACCAGGGAGCGCGCCGCCTCATCGGCGATTACGATCGAAGCCTCGGTGAAGGTTATGCCCGACCCGATCTCGGCCGACTTGTTCTTTGGGTAGAGCGGGACCCAGACCTTTCCGGCGGCCAGCACGGCGAGCCACGCCACCACGTGCTCGACGTGGTTGAAGCAGCAGATGCCAACGCGCGACTGCGGCTCCGGGTCGAGGGCCTGCAGGCCGGCTGCGAGCGCCCCGGCGCGCGCGACGAGATCGGCGTAGGTGACCCGGTGGTCGCCGAACTCCAGGGCGATCGCCTCGGGGGTCCGGGCCGCCTGACGGAAGAAGAGGTCGATCGGATACATCGGTCAGGCGGCCTCGGCTTGGAAGCCCGCATCCACGACGGCGCGGCGCAGGGTCTCGGCGAGCCCGGCCCGGGCATCAGGGTGCAGGTACGAGATCGTGTTGGTGACCGAAACGGCGCAGACCAGGGCGCCGTCCTTGAAGACCGGAATCGCCAGAGCACCGATGTCGGGGATGATCAGCGCCTCGTTCACGACGTAGCCGTCGATCGGAAAACGCTCGCAGGCCTCCGTCGCGATCGCCGCCGTCAGCCGTCCGTACTTGAGGTACCTCTCGGCCTCGCGTCCGATGATCGCCGCCCGAGCCCCGGCGGGATGCGCCGCTAGAAGGGCGAGGCTCGCCGCGCCGACGCCGAGCGGGCGCCGGGCTCCCACCTTCAGCGTGCTGACGAGGATCTGGGCGCGTCCTTCGATGACCGCGATGCAGAGGGACTCCCCCTGGGACGGTACCGACAGATTGATGATGCCGCCGATTGACTGCTGCGCGATGTCGAGGAAGGGGCGAAGTGTCTTGCGGAGCTGAAGAAACTCCAGATCGGGACCTGCCCGGTTGACGATCTCGTAGGGCATCAGCCCGAGGAAGTACCGCTTCGTATAAGGATCGAAGTTCAGGAAGTTCTCGTCGACGAGAGCCGTAAGCAGGCGGTGGGCGGTCGCGACGTGAAGACCGGTGCGCGTGGCGGCGGAGCTCAGACTGACGCCCTTCTGGCTGCGCTCGGCGACGACGACCAGCAATGCTAGCGCCTTCGACAGAGACGAGCGCGGTTCCTCCACGCGGGGCGCGGCTGTCTCCAGCAGCATCCTTCCTCCCGGAAATCTTGTTCGTTGGCTCCAGTGTGCAGTCCCGAATCCAAGACTGTCCAGGCCAATATCTCGGATCCCGAAAAATTCTTCTCGCTAGGCGAGAAAGTTTATGATGATGACAGTTCTCGGCTGCTAGGCTGGCCGCTGGCCTGTTGAAGGGACAGCATCGATGCCTCCAGGCTCGTAAGCGTCTGCGTCTTCTGAGTACTAATGAACACGCGTTCCGTACCCCGCTACATCGGCGTCGAGCCGAACAACGGCGTTGAACTGAGCCGCATCGTTCTCCTAGATAAGGATCGGTGCTGAAGCATGGCCCCTATCGAAAATCTGCTCAAGTCGTTGCAATGTCGGATGCAATTAGTTCGAAGATGGGGCTGCAACCGATGCCAATCGTGAGCCCATCCAAAATTTATATTTGCTTACGACATCAATAAGTGGGGAGCGCTTTTGCGAGCCTCATGCTTCGACGCCGATCCACAGCGATTGCTGCGTCAGAGCGCCCAGATTGTAAATAAGCGTCGAAGGTTCGCCCCTCCCAAATACAGCTCAATACGTTGAAATTTAAGCTGAAATTTGCTTGGAAGTGGAGTCACGATCGGCGCCGATCGTGGGGTCTGACTCACATTCGGTGCAGGCGGGTTGATGGATCTCGGCTTTCGTCGTCGGAGATCCTGTCATGTCTCGCAGTTTGCATGCTGGTGCCGTCATCCCGCGCGGCCTCGTCATAGATCATGTCGAGGTCGGCGCCGT
>NZ_JAKSYK010000128.1:0-489 GCF_022829425.1 Methylobacterium sp. J-072
CCCCGATGGGCGCGGAAAAGACGGCCACCGGCTACCAGGTGGCCTGGAAGGTGACGGGCGCGGACCAGTACACGGTGTGGAACGCCGACGCGAACGGCAACTTCACCGGATACGCCGTCGGTACGGTGTCGGGCTCGGACCCGTCCCTGCTCAGACTGGAAAAGAGCTTCGCGCAGGATCTGAACAGCGACGGCCAGATCGGGGTCGTGCCTAAGACCATCGAAGCGTTTGGGGCGACGCGGCTGGATCAGGCGGGCAGCGGGTTCTTTCTGGACGACAGCACCGGGTCGGGTCCCTCGCTCAAATATGGCGGCTCCGACGTGACCATGGGTCAGTTCGCTGGCTGGACCCCGATGGGCGCGGAAAAGACGGCCACCGGCTACCAGGTGGCCTGGAAGGTGACGGGCGCGGACCAGTACACGGTGTGGAACGCCGACGCGAACGGCAACTTCACCGGATACGCCGTCGGTACGGTGTCGGGCTCGGACC